>NZ_DAOLGP010000003.1:0-189166 GCF_035329545.1 Candidatus Neomicrothrix sp. | reverse complement strand
CCATCACCGACGTGCGTCCACCACCCAACTACCCGTTACTGACCCACGCTCCTAGCGGAGGTCGAGGGTGGGTTCGATTCCGCGCCGTTCAGAGTCCGTCCCGACGAGCAGCGCGAGAGCGGCTCTGGGGCCGAGCTGCGGCCGGCGGAGCGATGGCACGTCCGGCTGTCCGGCCGGGCGCGTCGGGAGGGTTCGCTGCTCTGGCTGGCCCCCCAACGATGGGAACCCGGCGACGTCGAATCGTTCCAGCAAGCCATCCTTGGCGCCGGCGAGGCGTTACCGGGTGGCGCCTCGGGGGACGTCGACGCGCAGCGGGTCGGCGCTGCGCTGGGCGACTTTCTGCGCCGACATCCGCACCTGGTCCCCGAGGACCACGAGGGCTTGGGGCTGGTCATGCTCGGCGATGATCAGGTGGTGGCCGCCGTGCTGGGGGCCACCGAGCTCGTCGAGCTGCGCTCCGGGCTGGCCAAGCCGGTGCGGCGCCAGGGCATCCTGCACCTCAGGCACACTGCCGAATCGCCGCTCGAGGTGGAGCTGTCGGTCACACCCCCGGCGCGGCCGCGGGCGCGGATCGTCGTCGAACGCCGCGAGAATCCCTCGTCGACCTGATTCGGGATGTGCCGGCTCGCTTGGGCCCGGCCAGGACCCAGCTCAGCTCTCGGTCAGCCCGGCCCGCAGGCCGATGCGGTCGAGCAGCTCGCGGTCGGTGTTGCCTTCGGGGTTATCGGTCGTCAGCAGCTTCTCGCCGTAGAAGATGCTGTCCGCTCCGGCGGTGAAGCACAGGGCCTGCAGCTCGTCGCTCATCTCGGTGCGCCCGGCGCTCAGGCGCACCGCCGAGTCGGGCATCATCAGCCGGGCGACTGCGACAGTGCGCACAAACTCGAACGGGTCGAGCGTCTCGCCGTCGGCCAGCGGCGTGCCCGGCACCTGCACCAGCTCGTTGATCGGCACCGACTCGGGGTGGTGGGCCAGGTTGGCCAGGGTCATCAGCAGCCCGACGCGATCGGCCCGGGTCTCGCCCATGCCCACGATGCCGCCGCAGCACACCTTCATGCCCGCCGAGCGCACGGCATCCAGGGTGTCCAGGCGATCGCCGTAGGTGCGGGTGGTGATGATCTCCTCGTAGTACTCGGCCGAGGTATCCAGGTTGTGGTTGTAGTAGTCCAGGCCGGCGTTGGCCAGCGCCTCGGCGTGGTCGTCGCTCAGCATGCCCAGGGTCATGCAGGTCTCCAGGCCCAGCGCCTTGACGCCCTCGATCATGGCGCTCACACGCTCGATGTCGCGGTCCTTGGGCGAGCGCCAGGCGGCGCCCATGCAGAACCGCTGGGCACCGGCCTCTTTTGCCCTGCGGGCGGCGGTCAGCACCTTCTCGGTGTCCATCAGCGGCTCGGGCTTCAGGCCGGTGTTGTACTGGGCGGCCTGCGGGCAATAGGCGCAGTCCTCGGGGCAGGCCCCGGTCTTGATCGACAGCAGCGTGCTCAGCTGCACGGCGTCGGGCTCGCGATGGCGACGGTGGGTGCTCTGCGCCCGCCACAGCAGGTCGGTCAGCGGCAGCTCGAACAGGGCGGTCACCTCGTCGGCGGTCCAGTCGTGGCGCAGGTGGTCCGCGGCGCCGGTCGCCGGTGCGGCGGCCTCCGACGTGGTCGCGGCCGGGGACATCGTCGAGGGGTTCATCGTGTCGGTCACCGCGAAAGTGTCGCGGTCTTTGCCTCGCCGATCCAACCCTGTGATGACATGGCCCGATGAGCGACGACGGAAACCAGCGCCCCATCCCGACCGGCCTCACCTTTCACATCACCCCCAAAGAGGTCTGGGAGGCCCAGAAGGCGAGCGGTTCCTATCAGCCCGAGGCGTTCGTCGACGAGGGTTTCGTGCATACGACGAACGACCTGGAGACCTTGCTGATCCCGGCCAATGAGTACTACTCGGCCGACGATCGACCCTACGTATGCCTCACGATCGACCTGGGCCGGGTGACCGGCGAGGTGCGCTTCGACGCCGACCCGCTGATCTACCCGCACATCTACGCGGCGGTGCCGGTCGATTCGATTACCGAGGTACGAAACGCTGAGCGCGATTCCAGCGGCGCCTTCACCGGCTTCGGCCCGCCATGAGACAGCTGACGGCCCGATTCGTGCACTATGCGCATGACTCGAGTCAGCATCTCGGTTCCAGATGACGTGGCGGAGGTCATGCGAAATGCATGAGAGTATGATGTGCGCATGCCCTCTCTTCAGATTCGACATGTTCCAGAAGACGACCATCGACGCTTGAAGGCGCGTGCGGCCATGGAGGGCCGATCGGTGTCCGAGCATGCGCTGATGGTGCTCAGGCGATCGCTGGATCGGCCTACCGTCGATGAGTTCCTCACTCGGCTTGAACGGCGCGACCGCACTGGGCCGAACGTGGAAATCGATGCGGCCGCTCTGGTTCGCGAGCTGCGTGACGCCCGGTGATCGTTCTCGACGCATCGGCCGTTGTGGAGCTGGTCCTGTGGACCGAACGGGGTCGCCGCGTTGGCGACGCCATTGCAAGGGATCGGTCGCTCCATGTGCCCGAGCTGATGGTCGTCGAGGTCGGGTCCGTGCTCCGCCGCCTTGTGGCTCAGGGCGTCGTCAGCGAAGCGATGGGCGCCGATCACCTTGAGTCGGTTCGGCAAATGCCTGCCGAACGATACGGACACGATGTCCTGATGGGGCGAGCCTTCGAGTTGTGCCACAACCTCACCATGTACGACGCCGTCTACGTCGCCCTGGCGGAGTCACTGGCAGCAACGCTCCTCACCTTCGATTCCCGTCTGGCCGGCGCACCTGGTCACCGTGCCGACATCGTCGTGCCGTAGTCGGAGACGGCTACAGCGGCACTTCGCTACGGCGGCGTCAAGCTCAAGGTGAGTTGGTCGCCCTCGCGGAGTTCCCCGACCGCTTCACTGGCCTGCGAGGTGGCGTATGCCGCGAGCGAGGGCTCGCCGGATTTGGCGCTCGATGTTCGGGATCCTCTCGGATCATCCCGAACGGTGGTCAGCCGGCCGCAAGTAACGTGTCGATGAGCTGGCGCTCGACTTCGGAGTTGAGGTTGCGACGAGCAACAAGCGTCGCGTTGGTAAGGGCAATGATTCGTCCCCGTTCATCGGGGGACGCGACGCCGCCGAGCCAATCCCGCACGTCGGTCCAGCGCCACAGCGGTGACCGGCTCGATGCGCCGTGTGCAGGTTCGGGAAATCCCGAGCTGTTGGCATCTCGCTTGATCCAATGATTGACGGCTTGGCGGCTGCGGCCAGTTCGCTCGGCGATGTCGGCCTGGGAGACAAGCTCCTCACCCTCAACTCGCAGGACCCGAATACCTGCCACTGTCTCGGCCTGAGCGGTAGCCGAAGCAATGGCCTCGAGCAGGGTAGGGGCGTCACGGTCGACATCAAGCGCCGGATGCCCGTCGAATGCTGTGACGGCGGCATCGTCGAGTCCAGCTTCAAGGAGCAGGTCGCTGGTTGCCTCATCGATAGGCCGATTGAGAATCAGAACGAAGTTGTGTGTTGTCAGGGCACGTCCTCCGCTTCACCTTGAGAGGATACCCACCAGGTAGACACTGTCAACCGGACCCCCAGCGCTGGCCTACTCGGCGGCCTTCGTATCGGCAGCATCAAGCAGCTGCTTCTCCATGGCCATGGTGAGGAAGTTGAAGTTCCCCTTGTCTTCGAACTTGTCGCTGACGTCGCCGGCGATTGTTGAACGCCATCTGACCTGAGGATGGCGGGCGGGGTTTGGGACAGCTTGGGTGAGGACGGGGTGGTCCTCAGTGGAGTTGTCGTTGGTGTTGGGTGTGGTTGAGGCTGGTCGAGTTCGACCCACACCACGTTCGGACGGGTGGTCGAGGCGAACACGTACCGCTTGTTCGTCAGGTCGGAGACCGTCTGCCACAGGGTTTGTGAAGCTTCGGGCTTGCCAAGATCCGGCGCGCGGAACGGCTGGGCAGCGTTGCGGATGACGCTGAACATGCCTGCGACCGCCTGAAGCTCCGTCTTCGGCCGCTCCAGCCTGCTGACGTAGTACGACGCACGTGCGAACCGGTCGCTCGCCAGGGTGGATCCCGGGATGGGCTGGTCCCCACCCAGCCCGGTAATCATCTTGGCCAGCTCGAGCTGCTTGTCGTAGGTCGTCGAGTTCGTCATGACGACGTAGTCCCGGCTGTGGAACACCTTCGGCTTGCCCTCGCGGTACTCGATGATGCACGAGTCGCCGGTGGCGTCGCCGAGGGCGAGGTGGATCGCCGGAGGCTTGCCGCCGGTGGGGTCGATCATCTGGACGACCTGGACGTCGGTGGACTGCACCCATGCGGCGACTTCGTCGACGGTGGCGAAATTGTCGAGGAAGTACTGCATCCAGACTGCTTGGCCTAGTTGCGTGCGGCTGCTGTCTGGAGTGCCGTAATCGGACTCCGCCAACCACACGTGCCCCGCAAGGCCAGCTTCGTTGAGACCGTGGACGGAGATCATGTCGAACGCGCCCGCCACGACGCTTCCGTACTTCGACGTCCACGTCAGCGCACCGTTTACACCGTCTCTCTCGAGATGCCGCGCGGCTGTGTCCACAGGTTCGTCATCAGGTCTTCGTGGAAGTCCATGTTGCGGCCAACGATGACCGCCCCGTTGGCGTCGGGCCACACCACTCGCGTGCACATGTTCGTTGCTCTTTTCTTTAGGTTGTGACCGGTTGGCCGGTGCTGAATTCCACCTGGGCAAGGTTGTGTTTCGAGAGCTGAGCAACGGTCGTCAGCCCTCCCACTCCCGAGTTCGAACCCCGATTGGAGATTTGGCGTTGACCACTTGTGTCCGTTCCGGCTGGTCCGCTGACAGTCATGAGATCGAGGACTTCGGCGCTGAGTGGGCGCCCTTGCTTCCCCGGGCGATGGTCGCTTGGTGCCCCGGACAGGAATCGAACCTGTGGCCTACCGCTTAGGAGGCGGTCGCTCTATCCAACTGAGCTACCGGGGCGAGGATGGGGCCGGTTGGGAACGTGGGAGTAGACCCCGCACGTGCTTGCCGGTCCGGCTGAACGCTCAATCCTACGGTGCGCGGTTCAGGCGGTTGGTAGCCCGTCCCATGGCCGGCCCTTCGATTGGCTCTCCGTAGTCGGACAGGAGAATGATGCACGCGTCGGAATACGCATAACGGATCGGGAGTTTATGAAAACTTCACCAGTTGGTCTGACCGTGCCTCGACTGGCGGCGGTGGTCCTTGCCGCCGTGATGGCACTCTCCGGTTGCGGCGGTGACAACGAGAGCGCCGACGAAACCGTGGCCCCGGCGTCCGAGACCCCGGAACAGTCCGAGGCGCTCGACACCGATGTGCCCGACCTCTGCAGCCTCTTCACACCCGAGGATTTCCAGGCGCTCACGGGCGAGAAGGCGGGGGAACCCGAGGTCGACGAGGCGATGGGCGCTCTCCGCGGCACCTGCACCACCAGCGCCGAAACTGGGCTTCCACTGGTGCTGATCGCCGCCTACAACGAGTCCGACCGGCAGTCCACGCTGGACATGGTCGACGCCGAACCGGTCGATGACCTCGGGGCGGAGGCGTACTGGAACGACACCCTCGGCCTCGTCATCCCGCAGGAGGGCAAGGACTGGTACCTGCAGGTGGCGGTTAAGGGCGAGGACGACGACCGGGCAGCCTCGGTACAGGTCGCCGAGATCGCCCTCGACCGGCTCAATGGGTGACGCTGGCGTCACATCGACCTGAGCGCTCCGGCCATCGTTCCTCGACGACCTGAGCGGCCTAGCGCTACTCCGGTTCGAGGACGTGGAAGCGCCGGCCGGAGATCTCGTCGGCAGTGATGGCGACGTAGCGGTGCTTCCCCCCGGTCTCCCACGGGAACAGGGGCAGATCCTCGGCGTGGATCAGATCGTCGACCGTGTGGTACTCGCGGGCTTGGCCTTTCACGACGACGCTCCAGGCAACGCCGCTCTCGGCGTCGACGTGGTCCACCTCGTAGGCGACACCGGTGCCCAGCACCGCTGCGGCCAACTTGGTGCCTGGGTCGGTGCGAAACACGATCTTGCGCTTCTCGATCACATGGTTGACCGGGAAGATGTCGGGATGCTTGCCGATCGCCACAGCAAGGCGGCCGGTCCGCTCCCTGGCGAGCAGCTCCCAGCACTTCTCCTCGCTCAGCTCTTCGGTTCCTTCGGCCACGTTGCCAGTCATCTGGGCGGTCCCCTCGCTCGTTGCTTGATCGGCTCCCCCTTTGGTCTACCAGCAACGACGGCGCCGCGGCGCCGCAGGTGTCGGTCGGGCCAAGATGGGAGCCATGCACGTCGAGCCCGGCATCGCCGAACGCCGTATCCGCAACCTGTTGGACCAGCGCATCCGTCCTGCCATCTACGGTCCGGGCTCGCCGCTGAGCGTCACCGCTCACCACGTCGAGGGCGAACCCATCGGTGTGGCGGAGGCAGAGCGGGCCGACTATCTCCCTTTTGCGGTGGGCGACCCGTGGGGGCCGCCGTGGGGCACCTCGTGGTTTCGGTTCTCTGGCACGGTGCCCAAACACCTGGCCGGCCGCCGGGTGGAGGCGATCATCGACCTCGGGTTCATCCGTGGTCAGGTCGGCTTCAACGCCGAAGGGTTGATCTGGCGAGCTGGGGCCCCGCTTCACGGGCTGCATCCGGAGCGTCAGTGGAGCTTGATCAGCCAGGAGGCCCGGGGCGGAGAGCGGGTCGACCTGCTGGTGGAGGCGGCCGCCAACCCGTTCGTCAACCTCAACGTGGTGACCGACCTGGGCGACCTGGCGACCGCCCCGACCTCGCCCCAGTACCGGCTGGCCCGTGCCGAGGTGGCTCCCCTCAACACCGAGGTGTGGCACCTGGTGTTGGAGATCGACTTTCTGCTTCGCCTCGGCTGGCAGCTGGACGCCGGCGCCGGCTCGCGGAAGCTGCGGATGCTCCACTCCTTGGGGCGGGCGGCAGATGCCCTCGACCTGGCCGACATCCCCGGGTCGGCGGCGGATGCACGGGCCGAACTGGCTGAGTTTCTCAGCCTCCCGGCGTCGGCATCGGAGCACCGGGTGACCGCCATCGGCCACGCCCACATCGACACCGCCTGGCTGTGGCCGCTGCGCGAGACCCGCCGCAAGTGCGCCCGGTCGTTCTCCAACTCACTCGACCTGATCGCCAACAACCCGGACTACCGCTTCGGCTGCTCGCAGGCGGTTCAGTACCAGTGGATGATCGACGAGTATCCGTCGGTGGCCGACGGCATCTCCGATGCGGTCGAGGCCGGACGGTGGGTGCCCCTCGGCGGCATGTGGGTGGAGGCCGACGGCAACCTGCCCAGCGGCGAGGCGATGGCCCGCCAGTTTCTGCACGGCCAGCGGTTCTTCCGCGAGCACTACGGCGTCACCTGTCGCGAGGCGTGGATCCCCGACGTGTTCGGGTACCCGGCGTCGCTGCCGCAGATCTTCGCCCTCGGTGGGGCCGACACCTTCGTCACCCAGAAGATCTCCTGGAACCGCACCAACACGTTCCCCCATCACACGTTCCTGTGGGAGGGGCTGGACGGCACCACGATGCCCACCCACTTCCCGCCCGCCGACACCTACAACTCCGAGATCGACCCGGGCGAACTGGTGCCCGCCGCACGCCGGTTTGCCGAGCGTTCGGTGGCCAACCGGTCGCTGCTGCCCTTCGGCCACGGCGACGGCGGTGGCGGGCCCACCCGGGAGATGATGGCCCGCATCAACCTGGCGTCCGACCTGGAGTCGGTGCCGCGGGTGCAGGTGGGCTCGCCCGAGGAGTTCTTCGTCGACGCACTCGCCGAGCTACCCGATCCGCCCCGCTGGGTGGGCGAGCTGTACCTGGAGATGCACCGGGCCACCTACACCGCCCAGGCCAAGACCAAGGCGGGCAACCGTCGAAGTGAGGCGCTGCTGCGCGAGGTGGAGTGGTGGGCGATCGCCGCCGCCGGTGGGCGCCCCGACGCCACCTACCCGTACGAGGAGCTGACCGCACTGTGGCGGGAGGTGCTGACCCTCCAGTTTCACGACATTCTGCCCGGCAGTTCGATCGCCTGGGTCCATCACGAGGCCGAGGAGAGCTACCAGCGGATCATCGGAAGATGCGAGGAGATGATCGCCGGCTCGTTGGCCAGGATCGCCGGGAATGGTGCGGCCACCATGGCGCAGGCCGACAGCCGGCGGGTCGACGGTGGTACGAGTGCGGACTCGGTGGGCGTGCTGCTGGCCAACCCCGCCCCACATGTTCGGTCCGGAGTGCAGGTGGTCGACTGGCCCGACGACGTGACCGTCCCAGCCCTGGCGCAGGGCCTGGCCGACGGGCGGGTTGCCGTCGAGGCGGACCTCCCGGCCGGTGGCTGGGCGTTGGCCCCGGCCGCAAGCGATGTCGAAGTGGCTGCACCTGCGACGGGTCCCGGCAGCGGCGCAACAGGCGCTGACGGTTCCTCGGGCGACCCGGTAGCTGTTTCCTTGACCGCCGCAGCGGACGGCGGCGGGGTGATGACCAACGGTCTGCTCACGCTGAGCTGGGACGGCGACGGTCTGGTCACCTCGTTGCTCGACCACCGGGTGCCCGGCGACCGGGAGGCGCTGTTGGCGGGGGGGCGGGGCAACGTGTTGGAGCTGTCCGACGACGTGCCGCTGGACTACGATGCCTGGGATCTGGAGGCGTACTACGCCAACTCGACCGTTGCCCTCACGGACGCCGACCGGGTGGAGGTGACCGACAGCGGGCCGCTGGTCGCCTCGCTGACGGTGACCCGTCGCCACGGCGACTCGACGTTCACCCAGACCCTCTCGATGACGGCGGGCTCAGCCCGCATCGATATCGCTTACGACATCGGCTGGGCCGAGACCCAGAAGGTGTTGAAGGTGGCCTGGCCCGTCGACGTGCACACCCACGACGTGGCCTCCGAGATCCAGTTTGGGCACGTCGTGCGGCCGGTTCACCAGAACACCAGCTGGGACGCGGCCCGCTTCGAGTTCTGCGCCCACCGCTGGATCGACGCCTCCGAGCGCGGCTACGGCGTGGCGCTGCTCAACGACGCCAAGTACGGTCACGACGCGCTGGGCGGCACGCTGCGCCAGACGCTGCTGACCGCCTCGACCTACCCGGACCCGGCCGCTGACAAGGGGCGTCACCGGTTTACCCTGGCGGTGCTGCCCCACCTGGGCGACCTGGTCGACGGCGAGGTGGTCGCCGAGGGCTGGCGCCTCAACAACCCGGTGCGGGCAATCCCGGTTGGGATCGGTACGGATGGCCTCGGCGGCGACGGACCGCTGGTGCCGGTGACCTGTGAGATCCCGGGCGTGACGATCGAGGCGGCGAAGGCCGCCGAGGATGGCTCCGGCGACCTGATCGTCCGTCTGGCCGAGGTGCACGGCGCCCGCTCGGCCGCCACGCTGACCCTGGGCGCCTCGGCCGCATCGGTGCTGGTGTGTGACCTGTTGGAGGACGAGATGGCCGCCGACGACCCTCGCCGAACGGGCACCTCGGCCCACCTGGTCGACGACACCACCGTCGAGGTGGCGTTGCACCCGTTCAAGGTGCTGACCCTGCGCCTGCCGGGATGACTGCGGCCGTTTCGGCGGCACAGCCGCACCCGCACCCGGGCGGGGGTCAGTAGGTCGACCCGGCCTCTGCCGTTTCCAAGGCGCCATCGACGATGCGGACGGTGCGGTCGCCGTAGCCGAGCACCCGCTCGTCGTGGGTGACGATGATGGCTGCCACCCCGCGTCCCTTGATCTCCCGTTCGAGCAGGTCCATCACCTGCTTGCCCAGCTCCGAGTCGAGCGACGACGTCGGCTCGTCCACCAGCACCAGCGAAGGGTCGTTCATCAACGCCCGGCCAATGGCCACACGCTGCTGCTGACCGCCCGAGAGCTGACCGGGCATGCTGTCGCCCCGTTTGCCCAGGCCGAGCTCGTCCAGCAGCTCGGCGGCGCGGTCCTTGGCGTCGCCGTCGATGCGGGACCCGCCAAACTGGCGGACGACCAGCAGGTTCTCTCTGGCGGTCAGGAACGGCACCAGGTTGACCGACTGGAAGACGAAGCCCACCTGATCCCGCCGGAAGTTGGCCAGTTCCTTGTCGTTCAGGTCGGTGATCTCGGTGCCGCCCACCCGCACGCTGCCCGACGTTGGGCGAAGCAATGCGCCGGCGACAGTAAGCAGCGTGGTCTTGCCCGATCCCGATGGGCCGACGAGCAGCATCATCTCGTCGTCCTCGACGGTCAGGCTGACGTCGTCGAGTGCAACAACCTGGGCCTCGTCGGTCCCGTAGACCTTGCGGGCCTTGTCCAGTTCCAGTGCGGGCATAGCGCTATCCAATCGCTTCAGCAGGATCGATACGGAGGACTCGGCGCAGCGTGAAGAGGCTTCCGAGCAGTGCGCTCAACAACACGCCTACGCCCGTTTGGAGCATGCGGTTGGGGACCAACCTCACGGGCAGCGTGGCGGGGAGCAGGTTGACGAAGACGACGCTCAACGCAAAGCCCAGCGTTACCGCGATGACGCTGACGCACACCGCTTGCAGCGAGATGCCGGCGAGCAGATCGCGCGTGCGGGCGCCGAGTGCCTTGAGCACGGCGTAGAGGCCGACCCGCTCAAGCGTGATCAAGGTGAAGAACAGCGCAACCACCATCAGCGTGACCACGAAGGTGACGCCGATGATGCCCTCGAACGTCGACGACTGCTGCTGGACGACGGGCAGCGCCAAGACCACCTCGTCCGGCGTGGCCACGTCGAGGCCCTCCTGGTCGCCGAGGTGGGCGGCCAGCTTGGTGAGCCGAGTCTGATCCAACCCTGCATCACTGGGCTGGACGACCAACGCCTGGTTAACCCCCGCCGGCAGCAGCGAGGCAGGGTTGGCCGCTCCGACCACCTCTCGCCAGCGTTTGGAGGACAACCACACCGTCGGGGACCCCTGGGAGAGGTCGTCGACGATCCTTGCCACCTTGACCGGCTCCGACGTGGCGCCGAGTAGCAGCGTGTCGCCGACCCCAACGTCGTTGCGGTTTGCCAGGGCGCTGTCGATCACCGCTGCGCCGTCGGCGGGCGGGGCCGGCAGCACATCGGTCGCCAGGTCGTAGCCGAACAACACGATGTCGACGATCCGGCCGTCGGGATCTTCGGCGGTAGAGGCGATCTGGTTGAGCGCACCCACCTTGGTCACGCCGTCGGCCTTCGCCAGCGCGTCGGCCTGCTTTGTGTCGACCCGGGACCGCTGGATCAGCAGGTCGCTCTGCTGAGAAAAGACGAGCAACCGCCCCTCGTGGGCGCGGTACGGGCCGGTCTGGTTGAGCTCCAGCCCGTCGAGAAAGCCGCCCAGCACGACCAGCAGCACCACGAGCATGGTGAGCGCGCCGCCGACCGGAAGGAATCGCCCGGGCCGACGCATCAGCTCCCTGATGAAGATCCTCATGTCCGGATCCCCCGGTTGGTGGTCGCGTTGATCGGGTCGATGGCGAGCACCCGTCGCACCGCTCCGACCGAGGCCACCAGCCCGAGCACCAGGATCACGCCGACGGTGAGCGCAGCGGTCGACAGCTGGAGGCCCGCCCCGAACACGTCGCGGGTGAGGGCCAACAGCCCGGCGGTGACCGCGGAGCCGATCAACGCACCGAGCCCGACCACCACCAACACCTGGATGAGCACCGACGCAATCACGTCGCGGCTGCTGGCGCCGACTGCCCGCAGAAGGACGAGGGCATCCTCCTTCTGAACGGTGAGGATGAGGAAGAACACGCCGGTGACGAGCGCGACGACGATGTACAGCAGCAGATACAGGATGGAAAACGACTGCGTGATCTGGCCGACGCCCGGCAGCGCAGCGACCGCCTCGCTTCGATCCAACGCCTCGATCCCGTCGATCGATTTGGTCAACGACCGGGCAACCTTGGCCGGGTCGGCACCCTTCGCCACCTTGACCCCGATGAGGGAGGGCGCCACGTCGACCGGCCTGCTGGCCCGTGCCTGCGACGCCGCGACGTAGTCCTCGTAGGGCACGTACAGGGTGGGCAGCACGTTGAAGGCCGCATCGTCTGCGGTGCCGACCACCTTGAAGCTGACGCCTTCCACCTTGACCCGCTGGTCGATCTCGACCGGGCTGTCGAAGGACGAGCCGCTGAACAGTGCCTCGCCCTGCGCCGACGGAAGCCGTCCATCGGCGATGTTGGCCGGCACCGACGGGCCGGAGGGATCGCCGCCGACCAGTTGCACGTCGATCTCGGCATCGGCCGAGGAGGAGCCCTCGACCGTTCCCGTAAACACGCTCAGGCCGATCGGCGAGGTGGCCGCCACGTCCGGCGCCGCTGCCACCTCGGCTTCGACCTTGGGCGACAGGATGCTCGTCGCCGGGTTGCTCCGCGCCTGAACGTCGTAGACGAACACATCGGCCGACGACGACTCCAGGCCACCGGTCAATCCGCTCGTCAGAGTTCCGGCCACGGCCTGGAAGAACAGCAACAGCAGCACGAGCAGGGCCACGGCCATCGTCAAGAGCGAGAACCTGCCGAAAGATCGACGGATCTCCTTGAACGCTACGAACATGGGGTCGGATCACTCACGGGGTCTCGCATCGCTCCAGGGTGTCGTAAGGCCGACGTCGGATTTGGCTTCATATGGGTCTACACGACGCCAGGGCGGCTCGAAGACACAGTTGAAGAAACCAGACCTCCAGCGGGGGCGCTCACCGATGATCGAGGTCCGCTCCATGATGCGTACGTCGGGAAGTAGTCCGACGACGCGTCGTGCCGCACGGCCCGGTCGTGGCTGACGAAGAGTCGGTTGAACTGCACCAGCTTGCGCCCGGTGTTGGGGTGGGTGCGCACCACCGGGTGCTTGACGGCCGGGTACTGCTCGCGCATCTCGTCGTCGTCGGGGTCGGCGGTCAGGTCGAGGCCGGACAGCTCGGCGTCGATCGTGACGCCGACCGGCGTGGCATCGAACCGCTCGCAGCTGAGGCTGAGGAGGGGCCGACGCTCCCGGGCCAGGTATCCCATCGGCCCCTCCAACGTGGCGTAGCCGGGCAAGTGAAATCGGTGGCCCCCGAGCTCGTCCGCCGGTTCGCTGCCCCCGGTGTTACTGCGTGGTTGGGTTGGGTGGCGGTCACGAGTTGCTCCTGGCGGCTGGTAGGTCGAGGGTCGCTTTGGCCGGTGGCCTCAGGGCTCTGCGTCGGGGTGAACGGTGGCCCGTAGGGCTTCCAGTGAGTTGTAACGCGGCGTCCAGCCGAGCAGTTCACGTGCCTTGGTGGTGTCGACGATCGACGGTTGCGCAACCGCCTCCACCCAGTCGGTGATCGGCGGGAGCAGCGAGCTTCCCGGGAGCGCCGTCAGCCCCCGAGCCACGGTTCTGGCCACGACACCGGGGATCGGCACCGGGGTGAGGCCGAGCTCGCGGACGAAGTCGGCACCGGTCACCACGCCGTCGCCGGCGATGTTGTAGGCCCCGGGTGGGCCGGCGCCCACGATGCACCGCACCAACGCGGTGCCCACGTCGGTTTCGTGGATCAGCTGCATCGGGATGGTCGGGACGGGGATTGGCAGGGGCACGCTGACGCGGTCGAGCGCAGCGGTGCCCACGCGGCCGAGGGCGGCGACCAGGCCGGGCAACTCCTTGGCCCCCAGCGTGTGAGGCCCAACGACGATCGGCGGACGCAGCAGGTAGAGGGCCAGGTCGGGGTGAGCGGCCGCCTCCTCGCCGATCAGGTGCTCCAGCTCGGCCTTCTCCTGGGCGTAGAACAGCCGGTTGGCCGGGCGGACCGGCCACTCCTCGGTCATCGGCGTCGGGTTGTCGTGGTGAAACCCGTAGGCCGCCACCGAGGAGGCGTAGACGAAGCGCTTGGCGCCGGCGGCGGCCGCCGCTCGAAAAGCGTTGAGGGTGCCGTCGATGTTAATGGCACGGATCGCCTCCCTGGATGCGGACCCGGTGATCATGAAGGCGAGGTGGACGACGACGTCGGCGCCGTCGAAGGCCTCCGCCAGCGCGTCGGGGTCCCGCACGTCGCCCCGGCGGTAGGCCATCTTCGTCCAGTGGTGCGCCGCCGGATCGAACGGCCGGCGGGCCACGCCGACAACCGCCTCGATGCGGTCGTCCGCCTCGAGCAACGGCATCAACCCAAAGCCGAACGTGCCGGTCGGCCCGGTGACCGCCACGGTCAGCCCGGGCTGGGTCGATTGTGATGTCCGGGCGCCGCTGGCCTTCGACCCGCTACCCGGTGGGCGACTGGCCATGGGCGCACCCTACCGAGCTGGCGGCGGGGCCGATCGGCGAAACCGACGGGTTCGGTGAGCTGTCACAACTCAAGAAGGAAGCGGAGGGCTCGGTCGAGTGCTCCCACTGAGGACGTATCTAGAGCGCCCTCGACAGCGATCGACGTAACAGCCACGCCCCCAGCGGCAAGAGCACAGCGGTCATGGCGAGCAGCACGCCGAGCTGGGGCAGCACATCGCTGATGGTGCCGCCGCGCCGCTGGATCTCGGAGTAGGCCTCGTAGGCCCAGTGGTGAGGGGTCAGCGCCGAGACCTTCATCAGACCATCGGAGAACAACTCGAGCGGAAGCATCGACCCGCCGAGCGCAGCGACGACCAGCCCCAACCCGATCCCAACACCGTTGGCGGCGTTGGCGTTGTCCATCAACGAGCCCAGCACCATCGCCGCCGATGCGCTGACCGCAGCGAACGCCGCGACCACGCAGGTGGTGGCGAACGGATCGCCCCAGTCGACACCGAAGAGGACGGCGGTGCCGATGACCATGTAGATGCCCTGCCCGAACGCGATGCCGAATCGGCCCAGGGTTTCGCCCCCGATGACCTGCACCGAACTGACCGGGGCCGACAACTGGCGACGGGTGACGCCCAACTCGCGGGACTGGATCAGCATCCCCGAGCCGGTCAACGCGGTAAGAAAGATGAACAGCGACAACTGCTGGGCGGCACCCAGGTCGAACTGCCCAAGGCCGGAGAACTCCTCACCCAGGTCGCCGTCGACCAGGTCGACGCTCAACGTCGGTCCTGCGTCCTCGGCCGCCGTCAGGGCCCGCTCGACCTCTTCCGGCTCGACCTGCTGGGCTTGAAGGGCGTCGCTCGCAGCCCGGCGCAACGAGAGCGAATCGAGCACCGACCTGACCGTGGCCGTCGTTGCCTGGCCACCGGCCTGGCTGCCGGGGATGATCGTGATCTCCACGGGTTGTTGCGCCGACCAGCGGGTCTCATCGTCGGGGTCGACGATCACGGCGGCGTCGGAGCGCCCGCGGGCGACAACCTCCTTAGCCCGAGCTGCGTCGTCGCTGCGCTCCACCGCAATTCGCTGGTCGTCCAGCGCCGAGGCGAGGCGGTCGGACAGCGGCCCGGAGCCGGTCAAGATCAGGCGTCCCGCAGCTCCGGAGTCGCCGAACTGCAGGCCGATCGCAACGACGAGGAGCATCGGGAGGACGAGCACGAAGAAGTAGTTGGAACGATCCCGGAAGTACCGCTTCAGCGCGATGCCGGCGATGGCGACGACCGGCCTCATGTCAGCATCCGGTGCAGGTGGCGATCGCGCTGACGGGAACGAGCGCTCATGTGAGCGCCGTGTCATCGCCGAGGGCCATCGAGATCGCCAGCGCACCCACCCCAAAGGCGGCGAACACCGCCAGCGGCCCACCGAGGTCGGCGACCTGTCCGCCACCGCTGGTGATGCCCAGGCCCCGGATGAACGCGGCTGTCGGCGTCAGGTCGGAGATTCGGCCCAGCAGGCCAGATCCGGTGATCGGGAAGAACGACCCGCCGAGCACGCCCATCAGGATGCCGATCATCGCATTGGCCCCTTGTGCCTGCTCAGAGGTGCGCGCCACCCGGGTGATCACCAGCACCAGGCTGGTGACGGCGACGACCGCAGCGACGATGACCACGCCCACCGGGATGATGTCGCCAAAGCGCACACCGAAGAACAGCGAACCGGCGCCGAGCAGTACCGACGTGGCGACCACCCCGAGGATGAGGCTGACCAGCACCTTGGACAGGATGATCGAGCGGGGTGGAAGCGGCATCGAAACCAGCCGCACCAGCGTGCCCTGCTCGCGTTCGGCGATGTAGGCGATCACACCGAACCCGACCGTGAAGAACATGAACAGTGCCGCCTGGCCGGCGACCAGATAGCCCTCCATCGTGAGTTGTTCGTCGGACGCGGCGCCTTCCTTGGCGGTCAACACCGCTGGGGCCTGTGCGACAGCCTGAGCCACCTCGGGCAGCTGGGAGGTGGAAAGCCCCACCGCCGAGCCGGCGCTCGCCGCCTGGGCGCTGGCGGCCACCCGCTTGAGGTAGCTCGACACGATCGAGTCGACCACGCTGGCCTCCAGGCCGCCTTGGCCGAGCTGCAGGACCTTCACCTCCGGCGATCCGCCGGTACCCACAGCTTCGACGAACCCGGTCGGAAACACCACCCCGGCGGTGATCGACCCCGATTCCACTTTGGCTGACAGCCCGTCGGCCTTGGCCGGCGGCACCAAGGTTGCGGCGATGTCGAGGTCGTCGATGCTCGACAGCACACCCACCAGGCCCTCGGCGATCTGATCGCCGGGTTCGGCTGCCACGATCACCGTGATCTTTCCCAGCGACTCGGAGGATCCCAGCCCAGAGAACAACAGGTTGAACACGAACATCAAGATGATGGGCACCGCAAGGCCAAAGATGAGCACCGACCGGTCGCGCACCCGCTGTCGCAGGTCGCTGAGCGCCATCGTCCATACAGCCGATGCGTCCAAGGTCAGTTTCGCAGTGCTCGGCCGGTGAGGTTCAAGAACACCGATTCGAGGTCGGGGCGAGCCACCTCGACGTCGGTGATCGACATCCCCGACGCGCTGGCGATTCCGACGATCTCCGCCAGCGCGGCCGGGGCATCGAGGACGATGAGGTCGATGCTTCGACGGTCGTTGGCGACCGAGCGCACCGGATCAAGTGATGCGAGCGCGTTGGTCACCCCGTCGAGGTCGCCGGTGCCCTCGAGGTGCACCCGATCTGTCTCGCCGGTCAGCGCCAGCAGCTCATCGCGTGTTCCCTCGGCCATCATGGCGCCATGGTCCAGGATGCCGATGCGGTCGCACAGCCGTTCGGCCTCCTCCATGTAGTGGGTGGTGTACAGCACGGACATACCCTCGCCGGCGAGCGCCTCCACCGCTTCGAGGATGGAGTTGCGCGACTGCGGGTCGACCCCGACCGTGGGCTCGTCGAGGATCAGGAGCTTTGGCTGGTGCAGCAGCCCGATGCCGATGTTGAGCCGCCGCTTCATGCCACCCGAGTACTCCTTGGTGAGGTCACCGGCCCGATCGGCCAGGCCGATCACCTCGAGCACCTCGTCGGTGCGTCGCTTCAGCTCGGCTCCCCTCAGCTTCTCCAGCCGCCCGAAGAAGTTGAGGTTCTCCCGGCCGGTCAGGTCGGGGTAGATGGCCAGCTCCTGGGGCACCAGCCCGGTCATCGCCTTGACAGCCACGTGGTTGGGGCCGACGCGCTGGCCCCCGAGGCGAATCTCGCCGCCATCGCACGACAGCAGTCCGGCGACCACGGAGATAGCAGTGGTCTTGCCGGCGCCGTTGGGGCCGAGCAGGCCGTAGGTCTCGCCCTCCTCGATGCGAAACGAGACGTCGTCGACCGCAACCAGGTCGCCAAATCGACGTACCAAGCCATCGACGCTGAGTACCGGTTCGGGCATGCGAGCAGCCTTTCTCGCGTGTGAACGCCACATGTTGTCAGACGGAACGCCGGTCGGGGCGCGAGAAGCCGGTTGCCCACCGCTAGGGTCATCGAGGTGAACGACAATCCAGGGCCGGGGACGGGGCGGAGCACGGGGCAAAATGGGAGGGACCACGACGCTCTGGTTCGGGCTCCCATTATCGTGGTGCGGGTACTGGGCTACCTCACCTACGCCTACCTGATCGTCGTCGAAGTGATACTCGGGCTTGCTTTCATCCTGCGCCTGCTCGGGGCCAACCCGACGAGTGACTTCGTGACCTGGATCTACCGGAGCGCCGACCGGGCGATGAACCCTTTCCGCGGCATCTTCGAACCGATTCAGCTCGGAACCAGCAGGCAGGCGGTCCCGGCGGTCTTCGACACCTCGTTCTTGTTTGCAATGCTGATCTACGGGATCGTCGCCATCGTCATCCATATGGGGCTGACCTGGCTCGGCGGTCAGATGCATCGCCTCGACGCCAACCGAGTGCGACAGGAACGCCTGGACGCCTACAGCGACGCTGCGGAGAGCTACCGCAGTGAGCGGCCCGACGTCATGTCCCAACGGCCCGACGTCATGTCCCAGCCCGCCGATGACCCCAACCCGACCACCCCCTACCAACGGTGAGCGGCCTGTCCAGCGGTGCAGTGCGCACCGCCACCATTGTGGTCCTGGCGGTCGTCGGCGCACTGGCGCTGACGTCGTGTGGCGAAGATGGTCCCGTCGACAGTGCTCTTCAGTCGGCGTCGAGCCTGGCGGCCGATGTCAGCATTCCCGATGTGAGTGCACCCGACGTCTCGCTGCCCGACGTGACCGTGCCGGCCGTGACGACCCCGAACAATCCGCAGACCACGTCGGCTCCGCTCAACGACGCCCCTGCAGCTGACCCCGACCAGAGCGATGACGGGCTCGGCGCGCTGGCCATTGCGCTGTTGGTACTCCTCGCCCTCGGAATCGTCGGCACCGTCGTTGCGCTGATGCGCAGTGGCAGAGACTCGTCCGATGACGAGGCGCAGAAGACCAGCCGGCTCTACGCCAACCTGAACCGACTGATCGATGACGGCAACTGGGCGATGCGCCAAGCAGCCGAGGCCGTGCAGGCCACCGACCTCGACCGGGTGGCAGCCGTCTGGCCCACAGCCCGTGCCCACTTCATCGACATTGAGCACAGCGCGGCCGACCTCCACCCGGATTCGCCGGCAATCACCGAAGCCGTCCAGCGGGCCGGGCTTGCCTTCGCCGAATTGCGCGGCGCCCTCGATGCCTACACCGACGCGATTCGGCGAGGGTCGCTGGGGCAGCTCGACGCGCTCGGCCCGCTCCAAACGCGGGTGACCGAGCGACAGAATCACCTGGCCGTTCAGCTGCAAGCGCTGGTCAGCACCAGCAGCGCCACCCCTGACTAGTGAGATCGACGCGCCACTGCGACGGGCCAGCGTCTCGGTGGTGGAGTTGCCGACGGTGTGTTTGTGACGGGGGTCCGCCGGGGACCTGGGGAGAGTGACCGACATTCGACCAGCCGATGCCACGCCCACCCAATCACCCGAGGTTGTGTACACGATCGGCCACGGCACGCTGAGCGCCGATGAGCTGGTGACGTTGCTGTCCGACCAGGGCGTCGATCGGCTGGTCGACATCCGGTCCTTTCCCGGTAGCCGACACAACCCGCAGTTTGGCCGCGAGGAGATGGAGCGTTGGGTGCCCGAGGCCGGGATCGACTACCGCTGGTTGCGGGGCCTGGGCGGTCGGCGCAAGCCGACGGACGACTCGCCTCACGTGGCGCTACGACACCAGGCTTTTCGCTCCTACGCCGACTACATGGAGGGTGACGATTTCGCTGCAGCTCTGACGGAACTGCTCGCACTGGCAGCGGAACGGCCGACGGCGATCATGTGCAGCGAGTCGGTGTGGTGGAAGTGCCACCGTCGGCTGGTGTCCGACCATTTGGTCCTGGTGGAGGGGGTTCCGGTGCGCCACATCATGCACACCGGCAAGCTGATCGACCATCCTCCCCTCGCCGAGGCCAGGATCGAGGGTTCAGAGCTCGTCTACGACCAACAGGTCGAGTGAACCCATCGATGTGGGGCGCCGGATGCCGGATGCCGGATGCTGGATTGCTCCGATGGCCTGAGCCGCCGCACGGTCGGAGGCTCAGGGCCTCACGGTTAGTCAGGGTGGCGAAGGACGACGGCAGCGTCGTCACCGTCGAGGCGGAAGCCGATCGTCTCGGTGAGAAACAGCTCCACGCTGTCGCCATCGTGATGGCGGTAGCCCAGAGCGAGGTCCTCGGAGGCCTCCAGGTGGTGGTCGCCTCCCTGCATCGAGATGACCAGCGCGCCGTTGACCGTCGGCGCCCACACCAGTGGACCGCCAGTGATCTTCCGCAGGTGGTCGAGCACGAAGCCACCCTGATCGGTCGTCTCCATGACACCCCGATAGCAGCGTGGGCCGAGGGCCAGGCCGTAGGGGCCGCCGACGCCAGCGTCCCGCAGGATCGCCACCGCATTGGCGACGACGCTGGGGTACTGGGTGTAGTCCGGCGAAATGTCGAGCGCCTCGTGCGGCGTGGCGGTGGCGATGCCGACGGTGGACACGCCGTCGATGCCCTGGAACACCAGACCGTCCTCGGCCGCAGCGATGTGTCGGGCGGCCTCCCGCAACGGATCGAAGTCGACGTCGACGGCGCCCCGTTCGAGGGCCTCGATCTCTGCTCGGGCCATCGTGAAGCGGCTGTTGAGCTCGAACATCGGCATGGTGACCACGCGGGCCACGCTGGCGTCGTCGCCGCCAACCCGCTCGATGCGGCCGGTCGGCAGGCAGGTGGCCCCGGTGGGGCCATAAAAATCCATCAGACGTCGGGCGGCCAGGAAGATTTTCAGGTTCTCGGAGGCCTCCTCGTCCAGCGCCGCCCAGGCGGCGGCGGAGATGGGGGCAAGCTCTCGGTGCAGGCGGTTCACAGTGAATCGGTTCCTTTCAGTCCACCGATACCGAGGCCCGACAGACCTGCGGGGCTCGATGGGGCGTCGGGTGTGGTGTCGGCGGCGTCGCCGCCATCGCTGGCCTCCTCGACCGCCAGCAGCGGCCGGTCGGTGAAGAGGTACGTTCGCAACTGCTCGTCGAAGCCGGCGTCGCGGCGGCGCAGCCACTCCAGGTTCATTGCAGCGTGCTCCTTTTCCTCGTCGCGATTGTGGGCGAGAAGCTCGGCGAGCGACTCGTCGTTGGTGGCCTCCACCCGCTGGTCATACCAATCGACCGCTTCGAGTTCCTCCATCAGCGAGACGATCGCCCGATGCCGATCGACCGTGGCCTCCGACAGCTTGTCGGGGTCTTCGTGAAGCTCAGCACTCGATCCAGCCACGTGTACACCTTTCGGGTTCGTCGTGTCGGCGGTCAGCGCCGCCCTCTCACGTTCTACCCGCTCCGCCGACGACGTACGCATCGACCCGGGGAAATCCACGTGTCCGGGCTCTAACCTGCCTCGATGGATCAGAACGCTCTGACGCCGGAGACTCCCCGATGCCGGTGAACGGTCCGACGAGCCAAATCGTGCCGGCGAGCGTCGGGACTGCGGCCTTGACCGGTCGTCGGGTGATCATCACCGGTGCCTCATAGGGGATTGGGGAGGCGATCGCTCGTTCGCTCAGTGCCTCGGGCGCCACCGTCGGGCTACTGGCCCGGCGGGTGGAGCCGCTCGCGCTGCTGGCGGGGGAGCTCGGCGGGCCGTACCGCAGCGCCGACGTGGCCGACCTCGGTGCGGCGGCCGTCGCAGTCGAGGAGCTGGCTGATGAGCTCGGGGGCGTGGACGGCCTGATCAACAATGCCGGGCGCATGGACCTGGGATCGCCCAGTGCCACCGATCCGGAGGTATGGCGAGCGGCCTACGAGGTGAACGTGCTCGGCCTGTTGGCCACTACCCATGCCGCCGTTCCGCACCTGCGCCGCAGCGCCCATCCCAACATCGTCAACATCTCGTCGATGTCGGGGCGCAGGGTCGCCAGCGTTGACGGCGGGGTGTACGCCTCCACCAAGTTTGCCGTCCATGCGCTGGGCGACGCGCTGCGCATGGAACTCCAAGGCGACGGGATCGCCGTGACCACCGTGTCGCCGGGTTTCGTGCGCACCGGCCTGGCCGACGGCCTCGATGATGAGCACCGCCGTAGCTGGCAGGCCAGCGCCGCCGAACGCGGGCTTGACCCCGAAGTGATCGGTGATGTCGCCGCCCACCTGTTGTCGCTGCCCGCCGGCGTGTGCCCGGTCGAGTACGCGCTGACCGCCACCGCCCAGGTGCCGGGCAACTAGCGCCGCACGTTCGCCCTCAGGCGAGGTAGAGATCGAACGCGTCGCTGATCGCTTGAGCGAGTGTCGGCTCCTGGTCGTCGAAGAACGCGCCGATCGTGTGGCCGACGGCGACCGAGGAAACAGTGATGATGTTGTCGCAGCTGACGACGCTTGCCTGGTCCAAGCCATTGCGGGGCCCGACCGTGACCTCGCTGGTGATGCCCCTGATCGTGGTGGTGATCGGCGCCACGGTGACCGACGACAGCAGGTGAAGCTTCGACGAGCGGGTCAGGAGGAGCGCCGGGCGACTGGTGTCGAGCTGCACCGACACGATCGACCGCATGAGCAGTTCAGGCCAGCGACTGAGGCGGAAGGAGGGCCAGGCCCCAAGGTCCCCTCCTGTCGACGTGCCCAGCAAGGTGTCATCGGGCTCACCGGGACGGACAGGGTTCCGATGCGCGTTAGGTTGAAAACTTCGCTCGTGCCCATCTCGGGGTTTGGGCACAACAGGAAAGTCCCCCGCAATGAACACCCCCACTTCCTCGTTCCGCGCGCTTGGCGTGCCCGACGAGCTCGCCGCCGTGCTCGAGCGCGCCGGCATCTCCACTCCCTTCGATGTTCAGGTCGCTGCAATTCCCGATGCGCTCGCCGGACGTGACGTCCTCGCCCGTGCCCCAACCGGCTCCGGCAAAACGCTTGCCTTCGGCCTTCCGCTGGTGGCCCAGGTCGGCCGTGGCACCAGCCGCCGCCCCCGTGCCTTGATCCTTTCGCCCACCCGCGAGCTGGCCGAGCAGATCCGCCGCGAGCTGGAGCCCTTGGCCACCGCCAACGGGCGCAATGTGCTCGCCGTGTACGGCGGCGTCGGTATGAACCCGCAGCGCTCCGCGCTCCAGCGGGGCGTCGACATCCTCGTCGCCTGCCCCGGTCGCCTGACCGACCTGATCGAACAGGGCTGCGTCAGCCTGGGCGACGTCGACCAGGTGGTGATCGACGAGGCCGACCGCATGGCCGACATGGGCTTTCTGCCCACCGTGCGCAAGCTGCTCGACATGACCGCCAAGCGCCGCCAGACCCAGCTGTACTCGGCGACGCTCGACAACGACGTCAAGGTGCTCATCGACCGCTACCAGCACAAGCCGGTGCGCCACCAGGTCGGCGAGACCGAGCCCGACCTGTCCAACGTCAGCCACCGCTTCATCGAGGCTGATCGGCCCCAGAAGCTGGCCCTGTCGGCCGACCTGATCGAAGACGCCGGCCCCACCGTCGTGTTCTGTCGCACCCGCCACGGCGCCGACCGGGTGGCCAAGCAGCTCAAGCGGGTGGGCATCAAGGCCGCCCCGATCCATGGTGGCCGCTCGCAGGGACAGCGCACCCGTGCGCTCGAGGCCTTCGCCGACGGCAAGGTGACCGCTCTGGTTGCGACCGACGTCGCCGCCCGCGGAATCCATGTCGACGGCGTCCAGTGCGTGTTGCACTTCGACCTGCCGCCCGACCCCAAGGACTACGTGCACCGCTCGGGCCGCACCGCCCGCGCCGGGGCCGACGGCCAGGTGGTGTCCCTCGTGCAGCCCGATCAGCGCAAGGACCTCCGCAAGCTGCAGCGCGACGTTGGGCTCCCCCAGGCCGAGTGCGAGCCGGCCTTCGTGCCGACCGTGCGCGCCCAGGTGCCGGTGCACGAACCGAAGCAGTCCAACAACCAGCGTCGCAACCCGCGCAGCGGTGGCGGTGGTGGCGGCGGTCGCTCCGGTCCGGGCGGGCGTTCCGCCGGCGCCGGGCGAAGCGGTCGGGCACGTTCGGGCGGCGGCAGCCGCTCCGGCCAGCGCTAGACCACACGAGCGGCCTCCCGATCAGCCCCCGGCGGGGGCTGACGGGTCGGCCTCGAGGGTGCCGGGCTCAATCAGCCCGGGCTCGATCTCGGGGTCGTCCTCGGCACCGACACGGCTCGTCGTACTCGTCGACCCCTCGCGGGTGGTCAGGGCCGAGTAACACATCTCATCCTCGGTGCCCTCCGCCCAGCTGATCCAGCGGGGCTCGGTCTGGGGGTTGATCAGGCTTCGGTCCCAGGAGCACTCGACCCTGATGAGGTCGCCGGGCTTGATCACGGTCGCCTTCGCGGGCGTGTAGTTGAGCTGCCAGTTGAAGTCCCAGCGGTCGATGTCGAGCAGGATCTGCTCGGTCGGCGTGTCGGGATTGAGTGTCATGCGGAAGGTTCGCCCCAGCTCGTGCATGTGCCCGAATATCGACACGATCGTGCCCTCGCCAACCGCCCAGTGGTCGCACCACGAGACTGACACGCCGTCCTCGTCGACGTTGGCGCTCATCTCCGGGGTGGTGGAGCACAGTGCGTTCAGCCCGTCGGCGATCATCGGCGCCGAGTCGCCGTACCGCTCGGCCAGATCGACCATCATGGCGTCCCGGTCGCAAAGCGGGCCTTTTTCGTCGGGCATGCAGGGGATCTCGGCGGGGGCCAGGTACTGGGTGACGTCAATGTTGTCGTAGTCCTCGGCTGGACCATCGCCGAACTCGAGGGCGAGCTGGGAATGATCGGGTGGTGCCGCGTGGACGAAGTGGTAGTGCACCTGGATCACGAAGAAGTCACCGGCGTTCAGGGCCATGCCCGACCCGTCCGGGAACCGCTCGCCGCTTTGCCCCGGCGCCCAGGCGCTCACCAGGTCGGTGCCGCCGCCGCGGCCGGTCGGGCTGGGTATCGACCCTTCGGCGCCGACGCCTCCGAAGCATCCGTATCCGGTGCCGGGGTCTGCCACGTCTCGGGCATTGATGGTGTCTCGCTGGTCGGCTGTCATACGAAAGATCAGGGCATGGTGGACGAACTCGTTCTTGTCGGGGATGAACTCGTATCCGGTCAGCGCTGCGTCCTCCTTCAACCCGGGGTCCATCACCAGGCAGCGATAGTCGTTGATCTGCTCGGTCGAGCCTTGATAGGGGGCATCGGCCCGGAGGGTGACGTCGGGGTCGATCCTGTTGGCAGGCTCGTTGGTGACCTTGATGGGGGTGGTTGTGGGGGTGTCGAGTGGGGCGCCGGCGTTGGCCCAGTCTTCGATGGTGGTGATTTGTTTGTTGGTGAGGCGGGGGTCGTGTTTGAGGGGGATGCCGGCGTCGGTGGCGAGGAAGGGGGGCATGTAGCGGGATTTGGTGATGAGGGCGAGGCCGTCGGCGATGCGGGTGGCGTCGGAGGCGTCGGTGAGTTCCCAGAAGGGGGCGCCTGCTTCGCCGGTTTGGTGGCAGGAGGCGCAACTGTTTTCGAGGATGGGTTGGACGGCGTTGGTGAATGAGGGGCTGGTGCCGGTGGGTTTGGTGTTGGTGGTGGCTGCTGAGGCGACGCGGTTGGTGTCGGTGAAGTCGGCTGTGTCGATGGCGGTCAGGTTGAAGTCGAGCCGGGCGTTGTCGTCGGCTTGGGCGAAGCCGACCATGTTGATGGGGCCGATGCCGTAGTTGGTGAGGGAGATGGTGGTGGTGGCGTTGAGGTGGAGTTCGTTGCCGGTGAGGGTGCCGGTGGCTTTCAGGGTGGCGGGTTTGGTGGTTTCTTTGACGGTGAGGTCGCCGGTGATCGTGAACTTGTAGGGGGTGTCTTCGGAGATTTTGGTGGGGAGTCCGTCGAGTTTGGTGGGGGAGAAGGTGGCGGTTTGGTAGTCGTTGGATTGGAGGTAGTCGTGGCGGAGGCGTTCGTCGCGGAGTTGTTGGTCGGAGGTGAGTTGTTGGACGTTGATGACGATGTCGCCGATGCGGGAGTCGGCTGGTTTGGTGGTGTTGAGGGCGATGTCGCCGGCGATGCCTCGGGTGGTGCCGGTGGCGGTGTGGGTGGTGCCGGCGAGTTTTTCGGTGACGGTGTAGGTGATGGTGGAGCGGGAGGCGTCGAGTCGGTAGATGGTTTCGTTGTTGGTGGCGGTGAGGGTGGGGGCGTCGGGGACGCCGAAGTAGACGACTGTTGGTTCGAGGCCGAACATTGAGTTCCAGACGATCCCGCCGACCACGGCGGATACGACGATGAGCATGCCCATGCCGGCCAACACCGGATGACGACCAACCACACCCTTCACCTTGTGAACCATCTGGGTGCGCTCACTTCGTTCGACGGAAAACGTCCACAGCCGGGCCGGCCCGACGAGCGCCCAAGGCTACCGATCGGTTCCCGCTGATCGGGAGCAGGAGCACGCTGGACATGTGCGACGGCGGCTCAGGTCACTTCGATCCGGACCGCCCCGCGGGGGTGCACGGTGCAGGCGCCATCGAAAACGCCTGGGCTTGGGAATGTATAGGTGACCGTCTCCCCGGCGGGGATCTGCGTGACGCTGACGAAGTGATCGGCGCTGTCATGGTTGACGACGGTGAGGGTGTCGCCCGCTTTGAAGTTCAGCTCGTTGGGGATGATGTCGATCAGCTGACCGTTGTCGATGCGGGCGGCGCTGCCGTTCGGAATCACGTAGCGGTGATCGGTTGGTCGAGCGTCCAGCACCAGCCAGGCCCCGCCGACGGCGACGGTCACAGCGAGGGCAGCCAGCGCCAGGCCCAACCTGGTGGCGGTTCGGCTGGGTCGGCCGGCCGGGTCGGTCTGTTCCAGCCCCTCGGCGTCACCCGTGGCGGTTGAGCCTGCCGCCGAGGTCGGATCGATCTCGGCGGTCACTCCCGGGGCTCGATCGTGGCGACGGTCGAGAAGCACATCTCGTCCTCGGTGCCCTCCGACCAGCTGATCCAGCGGGGTTCGGCCTGGGGGTTGATCAGGTTTCGGTCCCAGGAGCACTCAACCTTGATCGTGTCGTCACTGGTCAACACGATGTCCTCGACAGGCACGTAACTGAACTGCCAGTTGAAGTCCCAGCGGTCGATGTCGAGGAGGACCTTCTCCCCGGGGGTGTCGGGGTTGAGGGTCATGCGGAAGGTTCGTCCCAGCTCGTGCATGTGGCCGTTGACCGACAACAGCTTGCCAACGGACGACACGCCGTGTTCGCAGCTGCTCGTCGAGATGCCCTCCGCGTCAACGTTCGCGGTCTCCTCGGGGGTGGACCCGCAGACGGCGTTGAGCCCGTTGGCGATCACCGGCGCCGCCGGACCGAACTCGTCGGTAAGCGCCTGGATCGACGCAGCCCGGTCGCAGAGCGGGCCTTTTTCGTCGGGCATGCAGGGGATCTCGGCTGGGGCCAGGTATTGGCTGACCGCCACGTCGGCGTACTTCTCGGTGGGCTCGGAACCCAACTGCAGGATCAACTGGCTCTGGTCGGGGGGTGCGGCGTGGACGTAGTGGTAGTGGACCTGAGTGACGAAGAAGTCGCCCGGCTGCATCTTCAGCCCGGCTCCGTCCGGATAGATCCCCGGCTTGGCGCCCGGTGCCCATCCGGCCACCAGCTCGGAGCCCCGCCCCCGACCCGATGGGCTCAGTCCGCCTGGGCCGGCGCCGACGCCGCCGAAGCATTCGTATCCGGTGCCGGGATCATCGGCGTCGCGCTGATCGACGCCCTCGCGCTGGTCGGCGGTCATGCGGTAGGTGAGGGCGTGGTGGACGAACTCGTTTTTGTCGGGCACGAACTCATATCCGGTGGCCACCGCCGGCGTGTCGAGTTCGGGATCCATGATCAAGCAGCGGTAGTCGTTGGTCTTGTTGGTGGAACCCTCGTACGGCGCCGCTGCGGTCAGCGTCATATCGGCGCGGGGGTGCAGCACGGGCTCGTTGGTGACCTTGATGGGGGTGGTTGTGGGGGTGTCGAGTGGGGCGCCGGCGTTGGCCCAGTCTTCGATGGTGGTGATTTGTTTGTTGGTGAGGCGGGGGTCGTGTTTGAGGGGGATGCCGGCGTCGGTGGCGAGGAAGGGGGGCATGTAGCGGGATTTGGTGATGAGGGCGAGGCCGTCGGCGATGCGGGTGGCGTCGGAGGCGTCGGTGAGTTCCCAGAAGGGGGCGCCTGCTTCGCCGGTTTGGTGGCAGGAGGCGCAACTGTTTTCGAGGATGGGTTGGACGGCGTTGGTGAATGAGGGGCTGGTGCCGGTGGGTTTGGTGTTGGTGGTGGCTGCTGAGGCGACGCGGTTGGTGTCGGTGAAGTCGGCTGTGTCGATGGCGGTCAGGTTGAAGTCGAGCCGGGCGTTGTCGTCGGCTTGGGCGAAGCCGACCATGTTGATGGGGCCGATGCCGTAGTTGGTGAGGGAGATGGTGGTGGTGGCGTTGAGGTGGAGTTCGTTGCCGGTGAGGGTGCCGGTGGCTTTCAGGGTGGCGGGTTTGGTGGTTTCTTTGACGGTGAGGTCGCCGGTGATCGTGAACTTGTAGGGGGTGTCTTCGGAGATTTTGGTGGGGAGTCCGTCGAGTTTGGTGGGGGAGAAGGTGGCGGTTTGGTAGTCGTTGGATTGGAGGTAGTCGTGGCGGAGGCGTTCGTCGCGGAGTTGTTGGTCGGAGGTGAGTTGTTGGACGTTGATGACGATGTCGCCGATGCGGGAGTCGGCTGGTTTGGTGGTGTTGAGGGCGATGTCGCCGGCGATGCCTCGGGTGGTGCCGGTGGCGGTGTGGGTGGTGCCGGCGAGTTTTTCGGTGACGGTGTAGGTGATGGTGGAGCGGGAGGCGTCGAGTCGGTAGATGGTTTCGTTGTTGGTGGCGGTGAGGGTGGGGGCGTCGGGGACGCCGAAGTAGACGACTGTTGGTTCGAGGCCGAACATTGAGTTCCAGACGATCCCGCCGACCACGGCGGATACGACGATGAGCATGCCCATGCCGGCCAACACCGGATGACGACCAACCACACCCTTCACCTTGTTGCCCATCGCCGTGTCCCCCTCGATCTTGATGCCCGCCCCGCTCGCACGGCCGGTGAGCCACCGTCCCGACGGTGACCTCGCTCAAGCTACAGGGCTTGGCAACCAGCACCCCGTGAGAAACCCGGCGGTCGACCCCATTGCGAGCGTTGGCCGGCGTCATCGGCGGGTCGTCGTCATCGGCGGGTGGTCGTTGGTCCACCCGTTGCTCGCACGCGGTCCCGACGGCACTAGGTTGCTCTCCCGTGATCCTCGCCGATGCCTCGATCCGCGCCCTTGTCGAGTCGGGTGTGCTCGTGATCGACCCCTACGAGCCACAGCACGTTCAACCGGCGTCGGTCGATGTGCGCCTCGGTCACCAGTTCCGGGTGATGCGCAACACCCGCCTGACCCACATCGACCCGGTCACGGTGGACGAGTCCCTCATGGAGTCGGTCGAGGTGCCCGACGGCGGGCAGTTCGTCTTGCACCCGGGGGAGTTTGCGCTCGGCCACACCTCGGAAACCCTGGCGCTGCCCGACAACATCGTGGGCGTGGTGAACGGCAAGTCCAGCGTGGGCCGCCTCGGCGTGCAGGTCCATGCCACCGCCGGCTTCGTCGACCCCGGTTTCGAGGGAGTCATCGTCTTGGAGCTGTCCAACGTGGCCACGCTTCCCATCCTGTTGCGCCCGGGGATGAAGGTGGCACAGATGGTGTTCCAGCACCTGGACCGCTCGGCCGAGCGCCCCTATGGGCACCCCGACCTGGGTTCGAAGTATCAGGGACAGCGGGGCGCGGTCAGCTCGCGATACGCCGCCAACTACCCCGGCGACACCACCGCCGCCCCGTAAGCCACCCCGCCACGGGCAACCCCCGGCGAAGTGGGGAGCCCAAAGCGCGCTCTGGCGGCACTCTCGGCTCCCGAGTTGCGGCAGGGGCCCGAAGTGGGGAGCCAAAAGCGCGCTCTGGCGGCACTCTCGGCTCCCGAGTTGCTGGAATTTTACCGGTTGAAGGTGAGGTCGGAGCGGTCAGCCGGTGGAGAGTGAGACCCGGGCGTCGCGGCCGTGGAACTGCCCGTAGCGTTCGGCGGCGGCGTCGATACCGCCACGCACAGCAGAGGGGAGCGGTTCAAACGGATCGAGGTCGATATCGACCGTCGACGTTTTCACGGTGCGCTTCCAGGTGCCGAGCACCGTGCCGCCGGCGACGATGGTCGGCTTGAACATGCCGTTGTTGCCGGGGCAGATGCGCTGGTTGAACGCCGGGTCCAACATGGCCGAGCGGTCGCCGTAACCCAGCATGTACTCGTCGAAGCCGGGCAACAGGACGACCGGCTCCGGGTCGTCGAGACCGGGTCGCCCGTCGACGTCGAGCGCAGCCTCCAGTGCGTCGTCGGTGACCCACATCGCTGTGGGTCCGTCGGACGTGGCGCAGTCCACTTCGGCGAGCACGTCCGACGCGGCCGCCAAACCGGCCTTGGCGTCGGTCATCGTCAGCCCGGTCCAACGGGCCAGGTCGTGACGCGTGATCGGGCCGTGGCTGCGCACGAAGCGCACCGCCAGCTCAGCCAGCGCCTCGTCGCGGTCGAGCTGTCGAGGCTTGGGCACCCATTCGTCGAGCAGCACGAAGGTCTGCTCCTTGCCCACCTGTGGGCCGATGCAGGTCACCCCGATCTGCGAGATGTACCAGAGGAAGTGATAGCCGTGATCGGCCGCTTCGGGAACGCCGCCGTCGACCAGTGCGGCGATGCACTCGGCTCGCGTCAGGCGACGACCCCCGGCGAGCGCCGACCCCAGCAAGTCGGCCGCGCGGTCGACCGTCGTCTCGCTCAGGCCGAGGAACTCGCGCCGGCGGGCAGCGCCGCGCAGCGCACGAGCGCCGGTCACCTCGAGCATCCAGCGGGCGTCGGCGGGCGGGACGAAGTGGACCGTCCCCCGCATGGGCCAGGTGCGCAGGATCTCACGGTTCGCGGTGGCTGCGTGGATGTCGTCGTCGGTCAGGCCGTCACAACGCGCGCCGAACGACCAATGTCCGCTGTTGAGGTCCTGGGCCTGCATCGCCCCGAACCAGGTGACGACCTCGCCCGGCGAGCGAGGGCGGATTGCGTCGAGCAACTGGGCGGCCAAGCGCAACCGCAGCACCTCGGTTGGGCTGAGTTGGGACGAGGCTCGCTGGGACATGCAGCCAGTGTCGCACCGGTCGGAGGCCATCGCCGCCGTGTCGTGGCGAAGCGGGTCCGGACTCGCACCTCGGGTGGGTCATGTTGCGGCGGCTGGAGTCCGTCGTTGCGACGCTCAGCCGACGCTGTGACTAGTCCTGCACAGCGCTGAGCGGCAGGCCGACCGGGGTCTCGGCATCTTCGAGTGCCTCGAGCAGGTGCAGTGCGATGTCGCCCACCTTCACTTGGTCCTCGTCGACACCCTCACCCTTCACGCCGTCGTCGATCATGATGTAGCAGAACGGACAGGCGGTGGCGATGCGGGTGGCGCCGGTGGCGAGCAGTTCCTGGCTGCGGTCGACGTTGATCTGCTTGCCGGTGTGCTCCTCCATCCACATGCGGGCACCGCCGGCGCCACAGCACATGCCTTCGGTGCCGTTGCGGGGCGCCTCGACCACTTCGACGCCCCCGAGGGAGGCGATGATGTTGCGCGGCGACATGTAGATGTCGTTGTGGCGGCCGAGATAGCAGCTGTCGTGGTACACGACCTTCTCGGCGAAGTTGGTGCCGGTCGTGTCGATCGAGCCGTCGTCGATCAGGCGCTCGAGCAGCTCGGTGTGGTGGATGACCTCGTAGTGGCCGCCCAGCTGGGGGTACTCGTTGGCGATCGTGTTAAAGCAGTGCGGGCACTGGGCAATGATCTTCTTCACGCCCATCGAGTCGAGCGTCTCGATGTTCTGCATGGCCAGCATCTGGAAGATGTACTCGTTGCCGGCGCGGCGGGCCGGGTCGCCGGTGCAGTTCTCGGACGGGCCGAGGATGGCAAAGCTCACCTCGGCGCGCTGGAGCAGCTTGGCCACCGCCTGGGTGACCTTCTGGTTCTTGTCGTCGAAGCTGCCTGCGCAGCCGACCCAGTACAGGTACTCGGCCTCGAGCGGGTCGCCGCCCTCGAGCACGTTGATGCCGTCGAGCTTGTCGGCCCACTTGCCGCGATCGCTCTGGCTCATCTTCCAGGGGTTCCCCTGGTTCTCCATGCCCTGGAACGCCTGGCCCAGTTCGGTCGGGAAGTCGGACTCCATCAGGGTGAGGTAGCGGCGCATGTCGAGGATCTTGTCGAGGATCTCGATGTTGACCGGGCAGATCTCGTCGCAGGCCTTGCAGGAGGTGCAGGCCCACACCTCTTCGGGGGTGATGCGCTCGAACAGGCTGTTGGCGCCGATGGTGATTTCGCCGTCGAGAGCGATCGGCGGGCTGACCTGCGGGTCGCCGGTGGCGGCCATGACCTCACCGGTCTTCAGGACGATCTCGCGAGGGTCGAGGGGCTTGCCGGTGCCCGAAGCCGGGCACACCGAGGTGCAGCGGCCGCACATGGTGCAGGCGTCGGTGTCGAGCAGCTGCTTCCAGGTGAAGTCCTCGACAACCGAAGCGCCGAAGGTCTCCAGCTCGGTCTCCATCAGGTTGGGCATCGCCTTCATGGCGCCCTTGGGACGATCCCGGTCCTTGAGATACATGTTCATCGGCGACGTGAACATGTGGCGCAGCATCGTGGTCGGCAGAACGATCAGGAAGGCGACGAACGTCAGAATATGCACGATCCAGAAGCTGCGGTGCCACCACTCGAGCCCGCCCATGTTTTCCATCGCCTTGGCCATTGGCCAGCCGATGAAGGCCCAGTTGTCGGCCTCGGGCATGCCCTCAAGGGCGATGCGGAAGCCCTCGGCGATGAAGCCGGTGACCCCGATGGCCAGCAGGACGCCCAAGCCGATCGCGTGGTCGGCCTTGGTCTTGATGCGGATGCGGTAGGGCTTTTGTACGTAGCGGCGAACGATGGCCCAGACGAGCCCGACGACGAAGAACACGCCGGCCAGATCAGCGATGAAGGCGTAGGCGCGGTACACGTCGCCGTGAAGAAACTTCAGGGCCACCGGCAGCTGCAGGTTGATCTCACCGATGGTGGTGACCGCCAACAGCACGAGGAATGCGAAGTAGATGAAGCTGTGCATCACGCCGGCGGCCGGGTCGCGCAGCAGGGTCTGCATGTACAGGCCCGAGCGCATGTTCTCCAGGCGCTTCTTGAAGTTCTTCGGCGTGGTGCGTCGGTTGTCGGGGGCGCCGCGCTCCCAGTTGCGCACCCGATTGGAGAAGTTGAAGGCTCCGTACAGGATGGCGGCGACCACCATCACGTAGAAGGCCAAACGCAACCAGCCCGGGATGTTGGCGAACATCAGGCGAGAGATCGGCTGCTCTTCGAAGGCGGTCTCTGCCCAGTGCTCCGCCCACAACTGCTCGGCGACATAGGAGGCCGCGGTGAGGGCGGCGAAGCCGCCGCCGACGATGAGTGCGATCTGGTAGGGACGGAACCGGCGCTTGGCCTTGGTTTCGGTCCCGCTGGGAGTCTCGGTGGAGGTCGCCATAGCAGCCATGAATCTACCGTCCGGAGGCGGCCCCGGGGAACTCCGAGCGTCGCGCCGACCGAACGTCGCCTACCGTGGCACCCTGAAACCGACGTTTGTCGTCGTCGGCACGAGGGGGACGTGATGGATGCTTACTTGGAACGCCTGGGTGCATTGCCGATGTTCGGCGGTTGCACCAACAAGGAACTGCGTGACATTGCGCGCATCGTCGACGAACTGCAGGTGGAGTCCGGCCGGGTACTGATGTCGCAGGGCGACGCTGGTCAGGAGGCCTTCGTCATCGAGGAGGGCACCGCCGAGGTGGTGCGCGACGGCCAGTTGCTGGCCACGGTCGGCCCGGGATCCTACGTTGGCGAACTCGCCCTGATCGACGCCGGGCCCCGCTCGGCCACGGTGACCGCCACGACGCCGATGCGGGTGTTGGTGATCGGCACCCGCGAGTTCTCCACGCTGCTCGACGAGGTGCCAGGCCTGGCCCGGCGGGTGCTGGTGAGCACCGCCCGCCGCCTGCGCGCCGCCAACGAGGGCGCCCACCAGCCGATCCACTGATCTGGGCTGCCGCTCCGCTGAGGTCGTTCGGGCCACGAAGGCCGGGTCGCCGCTCCGCTGAGGTCGTTCGGGCCACGAAGGCCGGGTCGCCGCTCCGCTGAGGTCGTTCGGGCCACGAAGGCCGGTTAGCGGAGGGTGCGGGCGAAGGCCCGGAGGTCGCCGATCAGCAGATCCGGCTCTTCCAGCGCGGCGAAGTGCCCGCCCCGGTCGAAGCGGGTATAGCGGACCAGGTTGTAGCCCGCCTCCACCCAGGAGCGGGGCGGCCGGGTGATCTCGGCGGGAAACTGCGCCACCGCTGTCGGCACCTCCACCTTGGCGTCGTGGGTGGCGAAGCGGCCGGTGCGCATCGTTTCGAAGTAGATGCGCGTCGAGCTGCCGATCGTGCCGGTCACCCAATAGCTGGTGAGGTTGTCGAGGATCGCCTGCTCGCTGACCGCGTCGAACAGGTTGCCGTCGTGGTCGGTCCAGGCCCAGAACTTCTCGAGAATCCAGCCGGCCAGGCCGGCGGGGGAGTCGGCGAGGCCGTACGCCAGTGTTTGGGGGTTCTTGCCTTGGATCTCCTGGTAGGCGCAGCCGTTGGCGAGGAACTCGCCCATCTCGGCCAGGTCGACGCCCTCGGACTCGGTGAGCTCGCCGTCGCCGGGAAACCCGACCGCCATGTTGAGGTGGATGCCGGCGAGGTGTTCGGGGTCGACGAGACCCAGCCAGGTGGAGACGAAGCTGCCCCAGTCGCCCCCCTGGGCCAGGTAGCGGTCGAACCCGAGCCGGGCCATCAGCTCGGCCCAGGCCTCGGCCACCGCCTTGACGTCCCAGCCGGGGCCGGTCGTGGGCCCGGAGAACCCGAAGCCGGGCAGCGAGGGGACGACGACGTGAAACGCGTCGGCAGCATCGCCCCCGTGGGCGACCGGATTGCGCAGCGGCTCGATCACGTCGAGGAACTCGGTGACCGACCCGGGCCAGCCGTGGGTCAACAACAGCGGCATCGCGTCGGGCTCGGGGGAACGGGCGACGATCACGTGGATAGGCGTGCCGCCGATCGTCGTGCGGTACTGCGGCCAGGCGTTGAGGCGGGCCTCGGTCGGGCGCCAGTCGTAGGTGTCGCGCCAAGTGCGACAGAGTGCCTGGAGCGTCGACATGTCGGTGCCGTAGTCCCAGCCGACGTCCGGGAGCTCGTCGGGCCAGCGGGTGTGCCCCAAGCGCAGGCGCAGATCGTCCAAGAGCTCGTCCGGGATGGCGATCGATGTCGCCTCAAACCCGTCGGGCACCGGATGGTCGGCCGATGGGCCCTCGACCGCCGCATCACCGACCCACTCGTCGGCCGGTGGTGCGCCATCGCCGCTTTCGGATCCAGTCATCGTTTCCCCTTGGGTTGGCCGCCGTCGCGATGATGGCGCCTGTCGCAGCCCGAAACTACCGTCGAGCCGCTCGGCGGGTCGCCCGATCCGGCCTGGCGAGCGCCGGCGACTTCGGTCCGGCTATGCCGCCGAGCGTTGTTCTGCCCTAGGGTGCGAAAACGAGAACGTGTTCTTATTACGTTGTCATTTCATCGAACGAACAGCCATCGAGGTGGCTACGAGCCTTGACGGGGGATCCGATCGTGACCCAGCGTGTGCAGCCTGATTTCGTCGACGTGTTGGACTTGGATCGCTTCGTGCGCGGCGACCATCACGCGATGTTCCGCCGAATGCGCGAAGAGGCTCCGGTGTCGTGGCACGAGGAGAAGGTCCGCGAGGGCGGCTTCTGGAACATCGTCATGCACCCGCACCTGCAGACGGTCAATCGGGACACGGAGCTGTTCTCCTCCCAGAAGGCCGGCTCGCTCATGTTCGAGAACCCGGCCCCGTCAGGGTTCGACAGCCGGGGCAAGCTGCTGATCGACACCGACCCCCCGCTGCACACCCGGTATCGGCGCCTGATCAACAAGGGCTTCACACCACGCATGATCGGCCTGTTGGAGCAATACCTGCAGTACCGGGCCGAGCTGATCGTCGACAACGTGATCGAAAAGGGCGAGTGCGACTTCGTCAGCGGCCTGGCGATGGAGCTGCCGCTGCAGGCGATCGCCGAGATCATGGGTGTCCCCCAAGAGGACCGTCGCCTGATCTTCGACTGGACCAACAAGATGATCGGGGCGCAGGACCCGGACTACAACGACAGCGGCGAGATCGAGGACATGGAGGAGGCCACCCAGGCCGCCGCCGAGCTGTACCTCTACGTCGACCAGTTGCGCGCCCAGCGGCGCAGCGATCCCAAGGACGACATCGTCACCAAGCTGATCAACGCCGAGATCGATGGCGACAACCTCAGCGAAGAAGAGTTCGAGATGTTCATGTTGTTGCTGTCGGTCGCCGGCAACGAGACCACCCGTAACGCAACGACCCATGGCATGTATGGGTTGTCGAGCACGCCCGGCCAGTGGGACCTGCTTAAGGGCAACCTGCCCGAGTTGATGCCCAACGCCATCGAGGAGATGGTGCGCTGGGGCTCCCCGGTGCTGCACTTCCGTCGCCAGACCACCGCCCCGACCGAGATCGGCGGGGTCGAGCTTGATGCCGACGACAAGGTCGTCATGTGGCACGTCTCGGCGAACCGTGACGAGAACGTCTTTGACGATCCGGACACGTTCGACATCGAGCGGTCCAACGCCAACGAGCAGGTCGGCTTCGGCGGCGGCGGCGCCCACTACTGCCTGGGCGCCAACCTGGCCAAGGCCGAGCTGCGCATCATCTACACCGAGATCGCCACCCGCATGCCCGACATCAAGGTGGTCGGCGAGCCCGAGCGACTGCGCAGCAACTTCATCTCGGGCATCAAGTCGATGCCGGTGAGCTTCACCCCGGGCAAGCGCAAGCACCCGGCGGACGCCACCTAAGGATCCCGACGAGCTTCGGGAACTCGATGTGATTACCGGGTCAGCAGTGCGAAGCCAGACGCTTCCCAACGCGGCACACGCGTGAGGCGGTGCAGGCGATGACCAGGCGCCGTTTCACCAGCCCCAGGTATGCCGTGCTGTGGGGGTCCTTCTTGGTCGCCGTGATCGCAGCCTGCTCCTCCCCCGAGACGGGCGAGCGTCCCGTTCCCAGCACCACACGCAACGACACTGAAGAAACCAAAGACACCGCGTCGGCTGTTCCCGGCAGCGAGTGGGAGACGATCTCCCCGAGCGAGGCCGGGCTGAACGAAGAGGCGCTCGACCAAATCGCCGAGGGTGCCGAGGCCACCGGTTCCTACTGCCTCTCGGTGGTGCGCTACGGAAAGATGGCGTACCAGCGCACGTTCGGCGACTACACGGCGTCGACCCCTCAGGAGGCCTACTCGGTCACCAAGTCGTTCACCTCGACGCTGGTGGGCATGGCGGCCGAGGACGGCGACCTCGACGTGGGCCAAGCCGCTTCGGACTTCCTCCCCGAGTGGCAAGGAACCGACTCGGCCGACGTGACGATCAGAAACCTGATCCAAAATGACTCGGGGCGGTTCTGGAGCCTCAAGTCCGACTATCTCGACATGATGAGGGCCACCGACCTCACCCAGTTTGCGTTGGACCTCGATCAGGCGGAGCCGCCGGGCACGGTCTGGCGCTACAACAACGCCGCCATCCAGACACTGCCGGCCGTCATGTTTCAGGCCACCGGTCAGAGCATGGGCGATTTCGGCGCCGGACGACTCCTGAAACCCCTGGGCATGGCCCACAGTTCCTTCAGCGCCGACCAGGCCGGCAATACGCTTGCGTTCATGGGTTTGCAGAGCACCTGTGACGACCTGGCCCGGTTTGGGTTGTTGTTCGACCGAGGTGGGGCTTGGGGTGATGACCGGATCGTCAGCGCCGACTGGGTGCAGGCCGCCACCACCCCCGGCGAGCTCAACCCGGCGTACGGCTACCTGTGGTGGCTCCAGACCGACGACGTGTTCACCGGAGGCGAGGGCAAGCAGCTGACCGGCCACTACCCCGGTGCGCCACCGGACACCTTCGCCGCCGAGGGCCTGGGGGGCCAGGTCGTGGTGGTCGTCCCGTCGGAGGATCTGGTGATCACCCGCATGGCCGCGGTCGCCGCCCCGAACCCGGCCGGTGACCCCTTTGCCGAGAGCCTGCCCGCCGATGTGGTGGCGGCCATCAACGATGCGGAGTCTTCGAACGGCTAACCCGGACGCGGGTTAGCGGGTTGGCTGGAAGCGGCGCAGCCGCAGGCTGTTCAACACGACCAACACCGACGAGGCGGCCATGGCCAGCCCGCCGATCAGCGGGGTGAGCAGGCCGACCGCAGCCAGCGGGATCGCCGCCACGTTGTAGCCGAAGGCCCAAAACAGGTTGGCTTTGATCGTGGACAGGGTCGACCGCGACAGGCGGATCGCATCGACCGCCCCCATCAGGGCCCCCGACACGATCGTCAGGTCGGAGGCCTCCATTGCAACGTCGGCGCCGGAGCCCATGGCGATACCCAGCTCGGCGGTGGCCAGCGCAGCGGCGTCGTTGACGCCGTCGCCCACCATCGCCACCCGCTGACCCTCGGCCTGGAGCCGGGCAACGATGTCAACCTTGTCCTCCGGCATGACACCGGCGATCACCCGCTCCGGGGCGATGCCAACCTGTCGGGCAACCGCACGCGCCACCTGCTTGGAGTCACCGGTGACCATCCACGGGGTGATGTCATGGTCGATCAGCGCAGCGATCGCTCGCTGGCTGTCGGGGCGGACCGTGTCGGCCACCGAGAGCAGACCCCGAACCTGGCCGTCCCAGCCGGCGGCCACCACGGTGATGCCCTTCGCTCCGAGCGTCTCTGCCTGATCGAGTAGGCCGTCGGGCCACGCGAGTGCCTCGTCGGAGAGCAGGCTGGGCCGACCTACCAGCACCCGGGTCGGTTCGGGGCCCGAGGGTGCGGAGTTGGCGGTCGAGGCCCGACCGATCATCGCATCGGCAGCGACGTTGACGACCGCCTCGACGCCCAGCCCGGGGCGGTTGGTGAGCGATTTCACCTCAGGCAGCTCGCCCAGTTCCTCCCGGGCGCCGGCGGCGATGGCTGCGGCAATCGGGTGCTCGCTGCCCGACTCGGCCGCACCAACCAAGGCCAGCAGCCGGCCCCGGTCGGTTCCGGGGGCGGCAACGACCTCTGCAAGCGCCATCTTGCCCTCGGTGATCGTGCCGGTCTTGTCCAGCACGATCGTGTCGATGTTGCGGGTAGCCTCGAGCACCTGCGGGCCGCTGATCAGCAACCCCAGCTGGGAGCCACGACCGGTACCGACCAGAAGCGCGGTGGGAGTTGCCAGGCCGAGCGCGCACGGACAGGCGATCACCAGGACAGCCACGGCTGCGGCGATGGCGGCGTCCACCGGCTGGCCGAGCGCCAGCCAGGCGATCAGCGTCACCGACGCGATGGCGAGCACGATCGGCACGAACACCGCCGACACCCGATCGGCCAGGCGCTGCACGTCGGCCTTGCCGGCCTGAGCCTCGCTGACCAGCCGGGCGATACGTGCCAGCTGGGTGTCCGAGCCCACCTCGGTGGCGATCATCTCGATGCGGCCGGACATGTTGACCGTCGCTCCCGTGACGTGGTCGCCGGCCACCACCTCGACCGGCACCGACTCGCCGGTGAGCAGGCTGGCGTCGATCGTGCTCGTTCCGACCGTGACCTCGCCGTCGGTCGGGATGCGCTCGCCGGGACGGACGATCAGGCTCTGGCCGACCTTGACGGCGCTCGCCGGTACGGTCATTTCGCTGCCGTCGTCGGTGAGCACGTTGGCATGCTGGGCGCCGAGGCGAAGCAGCGAGCGCAATGCCGATCCGGCGCGCCGCTTGGCGCGGGCCTCGGCCCATCGTCCGCCGAGCAGGAAGGTGGGCACGACGGCCGCCACCTCGAAGTACAGCTCGTGGTGCCCGGCCCCGGCGTCAGCCGGCAGCCAGCTCATGTTCATCGTCATGCCCAACATGCCGGCCCCGCCGAAGAACAGCGCCCAGACCGACCAGGCGTACGCGGCGATGACCCCGAGCGAGACCAGGGTGTCCATCGTCGTGGCCCGGTGGCGGAGGTTGATGATCGTGGCCCGGTGGAAGGGCAGCGCACCCCACACCACCACCGGTGTGGTCAGGGCGAACACGACCCATTGCCAGCCGCGAAACTGCCAGGCGGGAATCATCGAGATGAGCATGACCGGCAAGGCGAGCGCCGCCGAGACCCAGAAGCGCAGCTTCAGGTCGGCGACGTGAGCGGCTGCCTCGGCGTCCTGCGCCTCGGCTGCGGCTTCGAGGTCGTCGCCGGCCGCCGGGGCCGGGTTGGCGCCGTAACCGAGCCCCTCGACGACGGCGATCAGCTCGTCGACCGCCGGACCGTCCGGGCCGCGGCTGATGTAGGCGGACGACGTGGCGTAGTTGACCGTTGCTGTCACGCCATCGCGGTCGTTCAGCGCGCTCTCGACCCTGGCGGCGCAGCTGGCACACGACATGCCGGTGACCGCCAGCTCGGTGGGCGCATCGGTGCCCGAGCGGGAGGCGCCGGTGTCGGTAGTAACGGTAGGGGCCGTCATGTCGGGTCCTTTCGTCAGAGCTGGTTGTGATGAAGAGGTCGAAGAGGGGCGGTGGCTTCGTCGCCGCCGATGCGAACTAGGCCGGGCTGGCGCCGTATCCGAGACCCTCGATGACGGTGATCAGCTCATCGACGTCGGGGGCGTCGGGGCCCCGGCTGACGCTGGCGGAGGACGCCGCGTGGTCGACCGTTGCGGTGACGCCCGGCTGGTCGTTCAGCGCGCTCTCCACCCTGGCGGCGCAGCTGGTGCACGACATGCCGGTCACTGTCAGCTCGGTGGTCGAGCCTGAGGTGTCGCTGCCGGTGGAAACGGTTGGGTTGGTCATATCGGGTCCTTTCGGGGAAACGCGTCCGACGGGGACGGTTGTGGGGGTGGTCAGCTGCGGATCAGTCGGGCGATGGCAGCCGATGCTTCGTCGAGCTTGGCGGTGGCCTCGTCGCCGCCAGCTTCGACCGCCTGGACCACGCAGTGGTGCAGGTGTTCGTCGAGCAGCCCCATCGCCACCGACTGAAGGGCCCGGTTGGCGGCGGAGATCTGTGTCAGCACGTCGATGCAGTACTTGTCGTCCTCGATCATGCGCTGGAGGCCGCGCACCTGGCCCTCGATGCGTCGCAACCGTCGCAGGTGGTCGGCCTTGGTGTCCGAATAGCCCGGCGGCGGCGGCGTGTCGATGGCGACCATGGGGTCACCATACCCCTATGGGGTATCAATGTACACCCCCAGGGGGTATCACTTCGTCATCGGATCGCATTGGACGTGTCAGGCTGCCTCCGATGGTGGACACGCTGGCAGCGGGCAACGCACGGTCGACGGAGACCGCCTCCGAACAACGGGTGTTGCGGGTCTCGATGTTGGTCGGCGTGGCGTTGTGCATCCTCGGGATCGGCTGGGGGATCGTCGGCGGTTCGCAGATGATCCTCTTCGACGGCGTGTATGCGCTGGTGGGGATCAGCCTGACCTGGGTTTCGCTGTGGGCGTCCCGGATCGTGGAGGCCGGACCGACCGCCCGCTACCCCTGGGGGCGCGAGGCGCTCACCCCGATGGTGATCGCGTTTCAGGGCATCGCCCTGTTCGCCACGTGCGTCTACGCGGTGGTCGATGCGGTCGCGACGATCCGCGACGGGGGCAGCGAGGTCACCGGTGCCTCCGGCGTCGGCTACGGGCTGATCTCGTTGGCCGCAGCGGTGGTCGCCTACCTGTGGATCCGGCGTCGCGCCGGGCACTCCGATTTGATGTCAGCCGAGGCCACGCAATGGATGGCGGGTGCGGCCTTGAGCGTGGGCATGGTGGTGGGCTTCGGAGCGGTCATCGCCTTGAACGGCACCGCCTGGGCCGGGGCCGGACGGTACATCGACCCGGCGATGGTCATCGCCGCGTGCGTGGTGCTGGTCCCGGCACCGTTTGGCATGGTCCGCTCCACCCTGGTCGAGTTGCTCGAGGGTGCCCCCGGCGAGCAGGTTCAGCAACCGGTTCGCTCGGCGGTCGATGACGTGAAGCGGCGCTTTGGGCTGGGGGACCATCACCTGCGCCTGGCCAAGGCTGGACGGAAGCTGTACGTCGAGGTCGACTTTGTGGTGCCCGAGGATTACGTGGTGCGCGACGAGGACACGGTTCGCCACAACCTGCTCGCCCGGTTGGAGCAACTGCCCCACGATATGTGGCTCAGCGTGGAGTTCACGGCGGACCCAACCTGGGGCGAGTAGTCAATCAGCCGCGGGCGGCCTGCTTGCGGCCCTTGGATGAGCGCTGCGAGGCCACGGACTTCCTGGACACCGGGGTCTTGGCCTTGCCCTTGGTGTTCTGGTGGGCCGGCTTGCCGCCCTTGCCCTTCTTCCCCCTCACCTTGCCTTTGCCCTTCTTGCCCTTCTTGCCCTGATCGGACGAGCCACTTTTCCAGGACCGGGCCGCCTCCAGCCGTTCCTGCTTGAGCTCCTCGGCGCTGTCACGGGCGGCCCTGGCGAGCTTGTCGGACACGATGGCGAGCGCATCCTCGAACGCCTCGGCCTTGGTCACCGTCCGCGCATGCTGCTGGTGCGCCTTCTTGCGGGAGGCGTCCTTGTCCACCTGTTCGGAGGCCCGGCGCCGGTAGAGCTTGGTGTACTTGCGCCGAGCGCGTCGGATCCGGTCGTGCAGCTCGGCGAGCCCGTCCTCGTCCAGCTTGTTGAGCCGCTTCGGCTCAACCTCGCGAAGCAGCGCCTTCTCCGTCTCGTTCAACATGCCCCAAATGGCGTTTTTCATCGTCGACAACCCCCGGTCTGAGTGACGCTGCGACCCTACTCGGGAGCCAATGGGACGGAGACCGGGTCGCCCTGGCGCCCTCGGCCGCTGCACCACCGATTCCGAAACCGACCCGATCAGCACCACCGACGCAGCCACCTCGGGCCGGAGGCCGACTCGGTCAGAGCAGCCCTTGCTTGAGCCCCGCATTCAGGAATGTCTGGCGGGCGTCCGCAACCGAGATGCCGTTGAGCAGCAACTTGTAGTTCTTTCCGGTGGTCTTGATCGACAGCCGATTTTCAGAGGTGTCGTAGTTCTCGACCCGCTTCAACTTCAGCTTGGTCACGGTGGCCCGGTCGATGGCGAAGTTCTTGGGGTGCCTGGCCAACAGGTCCGCGGGAGCCATCGCAGCACACTCCTGGGCGAGCACGTGCTGGGCACGTTGTTGCGCTCCCCACTGTCCGATTCGACCCTTGCCGGCATCCCGTGCCTGTTGTTTCAGTTCGGCGGCGATGCGCCTGAAATCGGCCGTGGTACTGCGGACGAAAAGCAGGCGGTAGTTGGTGATCACGATCGTGTGCAGACGAGCGTTCAGTCCCAGCGGTCCCGCCTTGACGGTGGCGCCGGGGATCGTGGCCTGGACGTACTCGGCGGGCGGTGTGCTCATGGGATTGGACATGGGGACACCTTGGCTTCGACCTCGCCCGTCGAGCAAGCCTGGAGCCCGCGCTCGGAGAGCCTCGCCACGAAAAACTGGAGGTGGCGGTCGCCCAGCTTGTCGACGGAAAGCTCCGGGGGCGGCGAACAGCGGGTGGAGGCGCTTCAGCGGCGGACCGACGGGTCGCTCTGGGTAACCCGGGCGCGCAGCGTGAACACCGAATCGCCGGAGAGCACGCCGCCGCGTCCGAACAGTCGGCCCTGTTCCCAGTTGGACAGGCCCAGCTCGGGGCGGTCGAACGCATATTGGCCGTCGACCCAGCGGGTGAAGCCGTTGCCGACGAACGGCGCATCGAAGCCCTGGTAGGCGGCCTCGGCCTCGGCCGAGTCCTCGGCGACGATCGACACCACAAAGTGGGGTGAGTAGGCGTTGAACCAGTGGATCGCTTGGGTGAGGTCGTCGGCGATCGCCAGCGAAATCTCGGGGGAGTCCTCCCACTCCCACTCCCGGCCCAGGTCGGCCTCGTCGAGCGCCTCGGCTCCCGGTTCGGTCGTCGGCCCGTCGGCGCGTGCGATCGTCGTGTCGCCCCAGCGCTCCTCCGGGACGAACTCACGGGCCGAGTCGTGCACCCACAACTTGGGGTTGGTCCCCAGGTCGGCGGCGGCTGCGTCCAGGCCGGCGAGGACCGCCGGCACCAGCTCGGCGGCCCGGCTTCGGGCCACCATCGCGGTGTTGAGGGTGTTGCACACCTTCCGGTCAAGCGAGGCGGTTACCGACGCCTCCAAGCGGTCCACGTCGGCTGAGTCGCCGGCGACGATCCAAGCGCCGCCGGTGCCGTGCAGGCTGACCGGTACCCCGGCGCCCTGGGCGACCGCCCCCAGCTGGGCGACCGCGGCGCCCGACCCGCGTGCGACTGCCAGCGCCAGTCGCGGGTCAGCGAACAGCGCGTACCCCGCCGAGCGTTCCGCCGCCGCCACCAGGGTAGCCGACCCCTCGGGAAGGCCGGCCGCAGCCAGGGCGGGATCGAGGGCGTGGGCGACGATCGCCGCGGCCGAGCCCAGCGCATCCGAGCCGATGCGGAACACGACCGTGTTGCCCGAGCGGATCACGCCGCAGGCATCGGCGAACACGTTGGGCCGGCCCTCGAACACAAAGCCGACCACGCCCAGGCCGGCCCGGCGCAGCTCGACCGCCCAGCCGTCATGGTCCACGCGGTCGACCACCTCGTCGCGGCCCGAGGGCGCCTTGGCCCAGGTCCGCAGGCCGTCGATCATGTCGGCGCGCATCACATCGGAGAGGACCAACCGGGTGGTGGTGCGACCCCTGGCTTTGGCGGCGGCTACGTCGCCGGCGTTGGCCTCGGCGATCGGCGCAAACGTGGCGTCGTCGGCCAGGCGGTCGGCGAACGTTTCGAAGAAGGTGGTCACCGCCTCGTCGGAGACGGCACCCATGCGGGCGAACGCGGTTGCGGCCCGGTCGACCGCCCTCTCGGTGACTTGCCCGACCGAGGCGGGGACATGCAGCAGCGCCCCGGTGGCCGGCACGGTCAGCAGGCGGTCACCCTCGGCGAAGGCGGCGGCGAGCTCGGCGGTGACTCGCACCACCCGGTCGCCGCCGACCACGATCGGCATGCCCTCGGTGAGCTGGCGGAGTGGCTGGGGCGAGCGGTCGACCGTGTTCATGGGCCTCGATCGTACCGGCCCTCCGAGGCGTTCAAGCTCGAACCACATCCCATCCTGTGAGGCAACCGAGCCGAGGTGTCCGCACGCTCGATTCGTGCCGTTCGGGTGCGATGATTACGGGTCAGGGGGTGACCCGTAATCATCCCAAAGCAGAGCCTGGGCCGTCTGGTTTGACCCGGTCGGGGCCTAGTGGTCGATGGCGAAGCGGGTTTGGCGTTCCATCGGGTCGGCCTCGACGAGCCGCACCGTCACCGCCTGTCCGTCGTCGGCTGCGCCCGAAGCGTCGGCGATCACCGGCGGCTCGGTCACCTGGACCCGAACGCCGTCCCGCCCGTGCGACAGAACAACGGCGGCGAACTCGTCGCCGACCTGGGGTGCCAACACCGCCGCCTCCAGGAGGTCGACCACGGCCCGATCGACGGCGGAGGAGCGTCGGTTGCCGTCGTTGAGGATCTGAGGCAGGTCGTCGAGCACGTCGAGCACCCAGGCCGGGGCCGGACGGGTTTCGTAGGCCGCCAAGGCCAGCTCGGCGGCGTATCGGTCACCGAGGCGCCGCAACGGCGCAGTGACGTGGGCGTAGGGGGCGGCCACCGCAGCGTGCGTGGTCAGCTCCGGCAACTCGCCGTGAAACGCGCTGTACCCGGAGCCACGAAGCCCCTTGGCGGCGGTCAGCATGAGCGCAGCGCCGATGGGGGTGGACGGGTCGAGCGAGCGAACCCATTCGGCGTAGACGTGGGTGGGAGATTGATCTGTGTTGGGCCAGGGCTGACCCAACGCAGTGGATGCCCGCTCGAGTTCCTCGAGGATCTCGGGTTCGGCGTCGGGAAGCGTGCGCAGCAGCCCGGTCTCGGCCCGCAGCATCAGTTGGGCTGCGGCGATGCCGGTGGCCAACGACATCTGGGCGTTCCACTCTTCGGCGGGCAGCGACGGCCTGGCCACCAGTTGCACCTCGCCCGAGCCGGACACCTCGACGTCCTGTTCGGGCAGCTGGAGGCTGACGCCGCCGCGCTGGGCTTGGAGTGCCAGCCGTTGGCTGCCGAAGTCGCGGAGCACCGTGGCCACCTCCAACAGGTCGATCCCTCGGCTGGCGGCGACCTCGAGCGCGTCGCCATTTGGGGCCTGCAAATCGATGGCGTGTCCCGGGGCGGCTGGAGCCTCCGGAGCCGATGCGGTGTACGAGTCGGCGTCAGCGCCCGTGGTGACGTTGTCGCCATCGCTGCCTCCGCCGTCGAGGGTGTCGCTGTCGCTGTCGCCAGCGTGGTCGGCGTCGGCGTCGTCGAGGATGGCTGTGATCACCGAATAGCTCGTGGCTACGCGCACCCGGACGGTGGCTCGCGTCACCTCGGTTTCGCTCAACTCGGCTTCCGCGTCGAAGGTCAGCCGCCACCACATGGCCGGGCGGGCTTCGCCAGGCAGCAGGCTGGCGGCCCCCTCGGACAGGGTTCGGGGGTGGAGGGGGGCCGAGCCGTCGGGCAGGTACAGGGTGCTGCCACGTGCTCGGGAAGCCAGGTCCACGGCGTCGCCGGGCACGATGAACGCGGCCACGTCGGCGATGGCGTAATGCAACACCCAGCCATCCGAGGCGCGCTCCAACGCAAATGCCTGGTCCAGGTCGCGGGCTCCGGGCGGGTCGATGGCAACCAGCGGCAGGTGGGTGGCGTCGACGCGTCCCCCTGCGAACCGGTCGTGAGCCCGTCCGGCCATCTCGGACACCTCGGCGGGGAACTCACCGGGAACGTCGAGATCGCGGCGCAGCTTGGACAGCGCGGAGATCAGCGGTTCGTCATCGATGAGGAGGCGCCGTCGGGGGATGGGCATGGCTCAGTCCTTGGCTTCGACGAAGGTGGCGACCTGCGGCCCGGCCTTGTCGACGAGGTTTTCCAGGCGACGCTCGCCTGCCGGGTCGTCCTTCAGCGTGGCGTCGAAGAAGTTGAGGGTGCCCTTCGTGACCACGGCGGAGTACGGGTCGTCCACTCCTTGAATGTAGGGGGGAATGTGTTCGCCACCGACCAGGGTGATCAGCCCCCACGGCGGGCCGATCGCCGCAGCGGTGGCCAGAGCAGCGCCGTAGCTCACCGTTTCGTCGGCGTCACCGTGGACGATCAACAGCGGCGGCCCGTCCTCGGTCGGCGGACCGCCTTCGGCCAAGACGTCCAAGTACGACCCGGCCCACTCGGCCACAGCGCCGATCCGATCGTCGCGAAGCTTCGGGTTGTAAGCGGCGGCCAGCGAGGTGAAGCCGCCGAGGGAGTGCCCGGCGAGGCCGATCCGTTCGGGGTCGATCATGCCCGCCAGTGGGTTGTCAGCGTCGAAGGCAAGGGCCCAGTCGACCAGAAACGACACGTCGGCAGGTTGGTTGACCAGATCCTCGGTCTTGGGCTGGCCGGGGGACAGGGCGCTGGTCAGCGGGAAGGTGGGCACGACGACGACGTAGCCCGCCGACGCCCACAGCTTGAGAGTGTTGACGTAGGCGGGGCCGGTGCCGCCTCTGCCGTGAGAGAAGACGATCAACGGCCAGGGGCCGGGCTGCGGCTCGGCCTGATGGACGACCTCCACAGCGTCGTTCGCGGTCTTGGAGCTTGTGTCGCCGGCACCGTCGGCCGCCGGGTAGAGGACCAGCGTGGGCAGTGTCCGTTCGGGCAACTCGTTTTGCCCTCCCCACGCGTCGGTCGTGCGGCTGGTGTCGACGACATCGAAGTTGTCGGAGCCGACCGCATAGGTCCCGATCCGGGCGACCTTGTCGACGGTGGTGGTCGCAGTGGTCTCACCGGGAAGGGCCTCCGGTTCGGGCGAGGCGGCCGAAGGCGTGGTCGCCGGCTGGGTCGAACCTGCTGCGGGGGAGGCGCAGCCGTATGCTCCGACGACCAACGCCGCGGCGGCGATCGACCGCCGGACGCCCCGGCGCCATGGCGCCGGCAACCGGGAAACCGCTCGGGGTTCCTCGGCGAGGTCATGGCGGGGGCATTGCAACATGGGCGACAGCGTATGGTCGCCTTGGTCGTCGGCAACGCCAGGTACGCTCGATTTTTATGGTTGGGGTTCAACGAGTTGGGGGTCGGGTTGCTGAGCGATCGAAGTCGAGCCTCCCGATGTTCCGTGCTTCGATGACGCTCCTCAGCCTGCCCGGATGACCAGCGCTCTCAACCGCCGCTTGGTCACTGTTCCAGCCACCTGGTTCATCACGTTGGCCTTGATCGTGCTGGCCCCGCTGGCGTTGCCCGTTCTCGTCGTGGTCGATCTGCTTCGGGCGCGACCCCGCCTGCCCCTCGCCCGGGGTTGGGTGTTCGGCCTCGCCTACGGGCTGCTCGAGTCGGCGATGCTGGTGGTCGTCGCCGGGCTGTGGGTGCTCACCGGATTCGGGTTGGCGATGTCCACCCGATGGGCCCAGCGGCTGCACTACTCGCTGCAGCGTTGGTGGGTGGGGCGCCTCCTCCGCCTGCTCGAAGCCGTGCTCGGGCTTCGCTTCTCGATCGAGGGAATCGAGGCGCTGCGCCCCGGCCCGGTGATCGTCTTCGGCCGGCACGTCAGCTTGGTCGATACCTTGTTTCCGGCTCTGGCTCTGGCCGATTCCGGTCTCTCGCTGCGCTATGTACTCAAGCGCGAGCTGGAGATCGTGCCGCTGCTGGACGTGGTCGGACACCGCCTGCCCAACTATTTCGCCGATCGCTCCGGCACCGACACCGAGCGCGAGTTGGCGGCGCTCTCGGCGCTGGCGACCGACCTGGGCCCCGACGACTCGGTCGTGATCTTTCCCGAGGGAACCCGAGGCACCGCCGACAAGCGGGCCCGGGCGGTCGAACGTCTCGGCGAGCGTCACCCCGAGTTGGCCGAGCAGGCTGCCTCGTTGAGGCATACGATGCCGCCGCGCTGGGGCGGGGCATTCGCCCTGCTGGACGCTGCACCGGACGCCGATGTCGTCGTGTTCGTGCACCACGGGTTGGATGGCCTGAGCGGGTTGCGGACCATCTTGGCGGCTCTGCCCTTTCGGCACCCGGTCACCGTTGAGCTGTGGCGGATCCCGCGAGCGGGGATCCCCGAGGACCGCGACGAACGTCGCCGGTGGCTCTTCGACCTGTGGACCCGCATGGACGCCTGGGTCGACTCGGCTGTCCAGGCCCGGCTGTAACCTTCGATCGTGACTGGGCGGTCGGTATTTCGGGTGGCGTGTTGGAACATCCACCACGGCGCCCCAGGCTCGAAGTGGTTGGCCAACCACGTCAGCCTGACCTCCGGCATCGCTCAGCTCGATGCCGATGTGGTCGTGCTGTGCGAGGTGGACCTGCGGGTGTGGCGGTCCTGGTTTCGTGATCAGGCCCAGCTGGTGGGGCAGCGTCTGGGCTACCACGTGCTCTTTGCTCCGGCGCGCCGCCTGTCGCCGGGTTTGTATGGAAACGCGTTGCTCAGCCGCACCCCTCCGTGCCGGACCGAGGTGCTGGCGCTGCCGGCCCGCCGAGGCGTCGAAACCCGATCGGCGGTGCTCACCTCGATCCCGGTCGCCGGTGCTTCGGTGACCGTCGTCGGCACCCATCTGCAGAATGCTGGCTCAGATGGTCGGGGCCACGCCGACGCACTCGCCCAGCTCGGCGTCGTGAACGACGCCATGAAGTCGCGTCCGTCGCCGGCCGTGCTCACCGGCGACCTCAACCTGCTCGCATCCGACGTCGAGCCGGCCTTCGAGCAGGCGGGCCTCAGCGCCGTCCCGACCGGGCCGACCTTCCCGTTTCCGTCGCCTCGCCGGCGGATCGACTGGATGGGGGTGCGCGGGCTGGAGGTGGTGTCCTCGGGCACCGTGCCGGTCTACGGCAGTGATCACCTGGCGATCAGCGCCGACCTGAGGCCGAGCGACGACCTTGGCTGAGCAGCCCCCCAGCGCGATGCTGAGAACCGCTCCAGGCTGAATCGATCCGGTGCCATGACCGTCCGGGCCGCGGGTACCTTTCGTTGACGACCCAGGGAGAGCTATGAAAAACCGACTGATCATGCTGATCGTCCTGACAGCGATGGTTGGCGCCGCCTGCTCCACCGGCCTCGTCGCTGAGAGCGCGGACGTCAAACCTGGCGCGATCGTCATCGACCGCACCGATCGGCCCGAGCAGCCCACCCGGCCCGCCGAGGGCGAGAATGCCCGGCCCTACCTGGAGACGGTCGACCTGTCGATCGCGGACATTCAGGACTTTTGGTCCAACCAGATGCCGAAGGCCTTTGGTCAGGAGTTCCAGAAGATCCCCACCTCGAAGATCTTCGCCTACAACAGCGCCACCCCGCCGCCGGCGTGCGGGCCCGGAGAGCAGCCCTCCTACGAGGCTTTGGCGGGTAATGCGTTCTATTGCAGCGAAGAGCAGTTCATCGCCTTCGACGACGAGAACCTGTTTCCACAGCTGTACGAAAAGTACGGCAGCTATGGGGTGGCGATGGTGCTGGCCCACGAATGGGGTCACGCGGTGCAGGACCAGCTGGGCCTCGCCGACGGTTCCAAGCCGACCGTCTTTCTTGAGCAGCAGTCCGACTGCTTCGCCGGCGCGTGGACCAAGTGGGTCGACGACGGCAACAGCGACAACCTCAGCCTGTCCGAGGGGAGCCTGGACGCCGCCCTCGGAGGCATGCTTGCGTTTCGGGACGAGCCGGGCACCCGCCCGGACGACCCGGCCGCCCACGGCTCCGGCTTCGATCGGGTGCGCGCTTTTCGGGACGGCTTCACCTCCGGCGTCAAGGCCTGCGCCGACTATGTGACCAACCCGCCCGAGCTAACGCAGCTGCCGTTTCGGACCGAGGGAGAGTACCGGACCGGCGGAAACCTGGACTACGGCCAACTCATCAAGCTGCTCGTCCCCGACTTCGATCTGTGGATGACGCGTGAGTTTCCCTCCTTTGAGGCACTCAGCACCGCCGTGGGATTCGACCCGTCGGCCGGGGACGTCAGCTGTGGCGACACCAAGCTGAGCGGAGCGGATGCGACCGGCAAGATCTTCTACTGCGCCAGCGACAACTCGATCCGCTGGGACGAACCGTGGCTCGCCGGCATCAACGATGAGTCCGGCGACTTCGCCACCGGGTTACTGCTCGGCATGCAGTACGGCGTGGCGCTGCAATCCCAGACGGGAATGAGCGACGACGACATTGGCTCGGAGGACAGCATCAAGCAGCGGGCGTGCCTTGTTGGCGCCTATTCCGGCTCGCTGATCGACGAGTCGGCCAACCCGACCGGAAGCCGAGAGCTCTCGATCTCGGGCGGCGACCTGGACGAGGCCCTGGCATCGTTGATCAGCCTGTCTGCTTCCAAACAGGTTGACGAGTCCGGGTCCAGCTTGGCCTTCGACCGCATCGAGGCCTTCCAGAACGGGGTGTTGGACGGCGTGAACTCGTGCGGCATCGGCGGCTGACCCTCTCTGCAACACTGCGTTCTCCCTCAGGCCAACGCGGCCCGGACCTCCGGCAGGTCGTCACGATGGGTCAGCCCGATCCATCGGCCCGACGATCGGACCACCCGAATGCTGAGGCCGTCGTCGGCCATCATGCGGGCGATCTCGGTCGGCAGCAGAAACTCGTCGTCGGGGTCCGGGTGTCCGGCGAGGAACTGCTCGAATCGCTCGGCCATGAGGCCGGCGGTCCAGGCCGGCAGCCCCCACAGGTTCATCGAAGCAGGGGTATCGTCGGGATACGTCGCGCCGTCGTCGTCGCTGACGCCGATCCCGCTGGGGTGGGCGAACAGCCCGTGGGTCTCGACCACCGACTTCAGTCGGGCGTCGGTGACCTCGCAGATCCCCCGGGAGACGCCGCCGTGGTCGCTGAGCGTCCCGGCCAGTTCGAAGCTGACCAGCACCCCGTCGTCGGGTTGCTCCGTAAGGCTGGTCGCCAACAGCTGCAACGACGGGTCGCCGTACAGGTCGTCGCCGTTCGCCACCCCGTACGGTCCGTCGAGCACATCGGCACACGCTCCGACCGCGTGAGCGGTACCCCAGGGGCGCTCGCGAGTCGGGCCGGCGAGATCCTGGCGGACCGACACCACCTCGAGCCCGCTGACGTACTGGTCGGCGGCCTCGAGTAACCGCTGTTCGACCTCTGCGCGGGAGACCAGGATCAGGCGCTCGATCCCGGCGCGTTGGGCCTGAGCAGCGGTGATGGCGAAGATCGGCTCGTCGTTCGGGCCGACCGGCTCCAGCTGCTTGGGCCCGCCAAAGCGACTGCCCAGCCCGCCCGCAAGGAGGATGAGTGAGTGTGCGATCAGGTTTCCTTTCGGGTTCGGCTGCGCTCGAGTTCGGCGGAAACGCCCTCCAGCATGCACTGCACGCCCAGGCCAAATTCGGCGGCACGGTCCTCGGACGTCGTCCCGATTGACGAGGCGACCAGCGGCAGATCCTCGTCGCTGATCGAGGTGCGAAACTCGGCCACCGCGTTGGGATCGTAGCCATCGAACATCAGCGGCGATGCCCCCACTTCGGTGAGTGCGTGACCGATGGCGAAGGCCACGAACACGTTGATCACCTGACGGGAGCGGTCGAGGGTGAAGCCTGCGTCGACCAGCGTGGCGAGCCCGAGCTCGACCAGCGCCATCGTGTTGCTGCTCATCACCGGACGGGTGGCGATGACCGGTAGCAGGTTGGGGTGGGACAACAGCGCCGATCGCAGGGCATCCATGGCGCCGACCACTTGGTCTTGCCACCGCTCGGCTGCCAGGTCGAGCACCATTTCGCCGTAGACCCGTTCGACCATCAGGTCGAGCAGCGCCCCCTTGGACTTCACGTGGTGGTACAACGACATCGCCTCTACCCCGAGCCGCCGCGCCAGCTTGCGCATCGACAAGGCGTCGAGGCCTTCGTCGTCGACCAGCTCGACGGCGGCCCACACGATGCGGTCGGGGGTGAGAGGCTGGCTGGGGCTCATCGTGCGGAGGCTACCTACCCAGGCCCGGCGCACCGGTAACGAGGCTACCTACCCAGGCCCAGCGCGCCTGTAATGAGGGAGGTGCCTCAGATGTCTTCACACAGCGAAGCCGGATCGTCGCTCGGCCCTTCGACGAGCACCCAGCCGAGCTCCGGGTCGGAGCGCAGTAGCCACCAGCGGCCTCGCCGATCGATGCGAAGCTGGCGGCCGGTTGGGCCCGAAGTGATCAAGTTGGCGCGTTGGCGGACGCGGCCGCCCAGAGCGGTGGCCCCGTCGGCCAGATCATCAGGGTCGGCCTCGAACCGGTCGAGCAGCACCGCCACCCCTGCCTCCCCGGCCAGCACCCGCGCTCGGCGTCGGACCTCGAGCTCTTCGTTGCTCAGGCCGCTGCGCTTGGCGACGGTAGTTGGCGCCAGCCCCCGCTCAACCAGCCGCTCGGCCAGTACGCCCAGGCCTCCGTCCGCCTCCGGAGGGGCATCGTCGAGGAGGGCGGCGGCACGGTGGGCGGCCAGGTCGGCCAGCGCTCCGAGCCCGGCCCGGCTCAGACCGCTGTCGGCCGGCGGTGCATCCACCCGGACACGCTCGCTCGGTGGCCGGTGGGATGCGAGCGCCGGGGCCTGACGGGGCCGGCTCCAGGCGGTGGCTGCGGCGATCCCGGGATCGCGCGCCCGGGGCCATCCGGCCGGGGTTTCGTCCAGCTGGGCCCCGCCCCCCAGCTCCACCCGATCGACGCCGCGGAGCATCAAAAGGAGCAGCGGGTCGGAGGCGATCTCGTCGGCAAGGGCGACGAGCAAGGCGGCGAGGTGCTTACAGGATTCGCGCCCGCAGCTGCACTCGGCCGACAGGTCGTGCTGTGAAGGCATTGGGTCAGCCTGCATCTCGATGAGCGCCTGGCGAAGACGGATGTGAGCGCGCCCCGACATGAGCGACCGCTCCAACTCGGCGTCGCCGGACAACGAGGCGCGGGCACGCGCCCAGCGTGCCGGGCCCCATCTGCGCACGGTGAGGACCGTGCGTCTGCCCGATGAGCGATCCTCGGCAACCACCTGGCCGGGTTCCATCGACAACGCGAGTGGCGGGTCGGCAGTGGCCGGCTCGCCGGTGGGCTCGTCGCCGAACAGGGCCGAGGCGGCGCTGTCGTCGCCGTCGCGCGACCCCTGGGCGGCAGCGCCTCGATTGCGCGCCAGGCTGACCGATCGGGGGGCCACGCCCAGGCATTCGGCGGCGGCTTGCAGCCATTGGCCGTGCCAGCCGAGGTGGTTCGGTGAGCCGGCGGCCGAGCCCGGTGCGTTCTCCGGTGGTGTGGTCATCGTGGGTTCCTCGAACCGGTTCTCGTCATCGCCGCTCCTGCAGCGTTGCTGACGCCTTGGTCCGCCGATGGATCATGCCGCGTCCTCCGAGGATGCTGCGCCTCCCGGGCGCTGGCGGCGCAGCAACTCGCCGAGCTCGCCGTCGTTTAGCCCTCCGATCCACCCGTCGACCCCGGTGCCCATCACCGCTCCCGCCAGCTGTCGCTTTTGGCCGAGCACCTCGGCGACCCGTTCCTCGAGGGTTCCCTCGGAGATGAGTCGGTGCACCGACACCGTGGCCGTCTGGCCGATCCGGTGGGCCCGATCGGTCGCCTGATCCTCGACGGCGGGGTTCCACCAGCGGTCGTAGTGGATCACCTGGGTGGCCCGGGTGAGGGTCAACCCGGTGCCGGCCGCCCGAAGCGAGCAGACCAACACGTCGATGTGACCGGCCTGAAATTCATCGGTGAGCCGCTGTCGCTCGGTGGGGCTCAACGAACCGTGGAGGATGGCGTGGCTGATGCCCCGCTCGCTGAGATGCGAGGCGAGCAGCTTGGCCATCACCACGTACTGGGTGAAGACCAGGGTGGGCTCGGAGCGGTCGTCGCTGCGGGCCTCGCTGGCCGAGTCGATCAGGTCGTCGAACGCTTCGAGCTTGGCCGAGCGGCCGTCGAGGGCACTGCCGTCGTCCAGATAATGGGCCGGGTGGTTGCAGATCTGCTTGAGCGACGTCAACAACGCCAGCACCAGGCCCCGTCGGACGATCCCCTCGGCGTGGGCGATGCGGTCGAGCGCTTCGCCCACGGCGGCGTCGTAGAGGGCCCCCTGTTCGGTGGTGAGGCCGACGACGACGTCGCGCTCGATCTTGTTGGGCAGCTCCGGTGCGATCAGCGGGTCGGCCTTGGTGCGGCGCAGCACCAGTGGAGCGATGCGCTGGCGCAGCTCGGCGTTGCTGGCCTGGCTGCCGTGCCGTTCGATCGGGTCGGCGAATCGGTTGCGGAAGTCGGCGTAGGTGCCCAGCAGCCCGGGGGTGACCCAGTCGATCAGTGACCACAGATCGCCGAGCTGGTTCTCGACCGGGGTGCCGGTGAGGGCCAGACGAAACCGTCCGGGCACACGCCGAAGCGAACGGGCTGCGCGGGAGACCGGGTTTTTCACCGCTTGGGCCTCGTCGGCGACGATCATCCCCCAGGCGCGTTGTCCCAGCTCGCCGTGGTCGCGTCGCAGCACGCCGTAGGTGGTGATCACCACCTCGTCATCGCTCAGGGCTTCCAGGTCGCGTCGGGTGCCGTGATAGCGGCGCACCGGCGTGTCGGGGGCGAAGCGTTGGAACTCCCGTTCCCAGGTGCCGAGCAGGGAGGTGGGTGCCACCACCAGCGTGGGGCCAAGCGGCTGCGATCGGCCCGAACCGGTGGGTGGCGTGGCGGAGGCGTCGACGGCAGCTTCGTCGGCGGCGGGATCGCCGCCGGCGACATGGCCGACGCTGCCGACAGCTGGGTCGGCAGCTGGGTCGGCTGGGTCGGTGGTTCCGGCGTGGCCCGGGGGGCGGGCGAGCGGGGGTACCTCGGGCGCATTCGGGCCGTGGAGCAAGGCGTGGACGGCGATGGTCTGGAGGGTTTTGCCCAGACCCATGTCGTCGGCGAGCACACCGCCCATGCCCAGTTCCGCCAACCCCGCCATCCACGCCACGCCTCGCGTTTGATAGTGGCGCAGCTCCGCCTCGAGGCCGGGAATGTCGAGCGGGTCGGCCGGTTGCTCCTCGGCCAGCGCAATTAGCCGGCGGGCGCGCGCGACCAGCTCCGGCGATGCCACCACCTGAGGATCGGCCGCATGGGCATCGTCGAGGGCGAGGGTGCCCAGCCCGGCGTCCAGTGCGGCAGCTTCAGGCTGGTCGGCGTCGCCGACGGCCGAAAGACCGGCCATCAGCTGGGCCATCGCCGCTCCGACGGTGGTCTCCGGACCCCGGCCTTGCACCTTCCTCGCCAGCTGGTCGGGAACGCGCACCCATCCGTCCGGCGTGCGGATCAACGGTCGGCGTGCCGACAACAGCTGATCGAGCTCGTCGGCGCTCAGCTGCCGACCCCCGACGTGGGCCCGCCAGCGGGTATCGCACAGCTCCTCCAGGCCGAAGGCCCCGGAGGTGGGCGGGCGTAGCTCCACCCGCACGTCGACGGTGCCCAACGACGCGTCCTCGGGCCAAAACAACTTGATGCCGGCGCGCTTGAGATCATCGGTGGCGTCGATCAGCGCATCGAGCTGATCGTCGGTCAGCTCGGTGTCGGTCGGGTGGTCGACTGCAGCCAGCTCGGGGGGGACCACCCAATGACGTCCGGCGCGCGCCAGCTCGCTGCGCAGATCCTCCCAGGGGGTCGGCCCCAGGCGGTGGCGTTCGTCGCTCCCGAGTAACTGACCGGCCGGCACCGCAACGCTGGGGTGGGCCCGGCTGCGCAGGCGCAGGTGAAGATGCCAGGGCCCGCCGGGCGAGTCCTTGGTCGGCGGCGCCAAGCACAGCTCGAGAGCGGCACCCCGGCATCGGGTCGAGATCGACTTGGCCGCCCAGGTGCGCAGGTGGGGCACGCGGGTGGGGGAGTCGGCGGCGTAGACGTGGCTGGCGGTGAGCGCCTCCGACGATGCACCTCGTGGCAGCGAGTCGGCCAAGGCATCCCAGACCGCAGCCACCGTGGCCTCGGGGCTCGCCACGCGTTGGCCGCTGCGGGTGCCCGGTAGCGGGGTGGCGAGGAGCTCGGGCGGAAGACAGGTTGCCAGGGCGCTCATGGTGGCCTGGTCCTCCGGCCCGAGTGGCGCCACGGTCCAGGCATCCCATCCCACCGGAGTGACGCAGGGGAGCACGCGTCCGGCGGCGATCAAGGCCAAGCCGGCCCGTACGGTCTCGCTCAGGGCGCGCTGGGAGGTGCTGGCGCCGGCGGAGGTTGCCAGCAGCTGGGGTACCAGATCGATCAGCGGCACCAGGTGAACGATCGTGTCGGTGGCCGATGGTTTGTCGCCGCCTCGGGCGGGGAGCACCAGGGTGAACAGCGTTGGCTCGCCCGGGAGCGCCGGAGCTTCGCTGGGCAGGGTGAAGAGGTCCTCCTGGGCGCGTTCGGTCCCGGGCAGCCAGCAGGCAACCATCGAGCGACGCGGGGGGTCGGCCGCGCTCAACGTCACCTCGGCGGCGGGAGGGAGGGCTGGGCGCTGGACGGCTGAGCGTGAGGGTGGGGGCGTATCCACCATGGGCTCCAGGGTAACCGATCGACGTACAGGTGTTCGACCCCTGTCGGCGGGTGCCGCTCCCCGGTGCGGCCGGATCGCCGCCGACCTCCGGATCGTCTGACTAATGTCAGGTCTGCCATGAATGAACGCTTCAGGAGTAAAGGTCCTCTGACCGAGTTGCCCGCCGACCGCGCCCCAGCTGCCCGCACCTCCCGCCGACCCGGTCGCCGAACGGGGCTGAGGTCGCTCGTCCGCGCCCGCACGCTGGCCGTCGCCGGCCTCGCAGGGATGCTCGTGCTGGCCGGATGCACCGACGATGGCGAGGACGAGAAGGCCAAGGATGCCGAGGGCAAGGTCATCGGGTCCGGCGGCGCCTACTCGGCCACGATCACCCGCACGGAGGGTGGGGTTCCCCACATCACGGGGAAGACGCTCGACGACGTCACCTTCGGCCAGGGGTACGCCTCGGGCCAGGACCACGCATGCAGCCTGGCCGACCAGGTGCTGAAGGTGCGGGGACGCAAAGCCGAGTTCATGGGCCCCGGCGAGGACGACGCCAACATCAACTCCGACTTCGCATGGCGGGCCATCGGCATCGCCGACATTGCCGATGCTGACTTCGAGAAGGCGCCCGAGGACGTGAAAGACCTGATGGGGTCCTTCGTGGCCGGTTGGAACGCCCACCTCGACGAGGTGGGCGCGGACGGGGTGACCGGCTGGTGCGCCGGCGAGCCGTGGGTGGTTCCTCTCGAGCCCAAGGATCTCTACGCCTACGCTCGCTCCGTGGCCCTCAACGCCTCCGGCGCGCGTCTGGCCGACTTCATCGCCACCGCCCAGCCGCCCAATGCCGAGGGTGCGGACGACGTCACGACCACGACGGCAGCGGCCGGCGCCAGCATGACGGCGGCCGAGGACACGACCACGACGGCAGCGGCCGGCGCAGTCGCGACCGAGGGAGAGGCGAACACGACGATGATCGGGCCCACCGAGGAGCAGGGCTCCAACGGCTGGGCGATCGGATCGAAGAACTCCGAGGAGGGTGGCGGCATGTTGCTCGCCAACCCGCACTTCCCCTGGCAGGGCGAGCTGCGCTTCTGGGAGAGCCACCTCACGGTGACCGGCGATGACCCTTCCGACATCTACGGGGCTCAGCTGCTTGGCCTACCCGGCGTGGGCATTGGCGCCACCGACGAGTTCGCATGGACCCACACCGTGTCGGACGGCAACCGCTTCACCGCCTACAAGCTGACCCTGGCCCCCGACGATCCGACCGCCTACGTCGTCGATGGTGAGACCGTCCAGATGACGTCGAAGGACGTCACGATCGAGGTGGCGGACGCTTCGGGGGAGACCACCGAACAGAGTCGCACGATGTGGAGTACCGAGTTCGGGCCGGTCATCGACTTCCCGGGTGTCGGCTGGACCGACGAGACCGCCATCACCTACCGGGATGCCAACATCGACAACGACGAGTTCGTCGAGCAGTACCGGGCGATCGACACGGCCCAGAGCTTTGATGAGTTCGTCGACGCCCACGCAGACATTCAGGGCGTCCCCCTGTTCAACACGGTCGCAGTCAGCAAGGACGGCCGAGCCTGGTACGCCGACACCTCCGCCACGCCGAACCTGTCCGACGAGGCGATCGACGCCTACGAGGATGCATTGGAGAACGACCCCATCACCCGGGCGGCGGCCGACTCTGGCGCCGTACTGCTCGACGGGTCCAAGGGTTACAACCGTTGGGAAGAGGTCGACGGCGCTCGGGACCCCGGGTTGGTCCCCTACTCAAAAATGCCTCAACTGGAGCGCGATGACTACGTGTTCAACGCCAACGACAGCTTTTGGCTGGCCAACCGTGATCAGCTGATCGAGGGCGACTACTCGCCGCTACACGGCGCCCAGGACACCGAACGGTCGGTACGCACCCTGCAGAACCTGTCAGTGCTGGACGGCGCCGACACCGAACGCCTCGCCGGCGACGACAACAAGTTCGGCCTGGAGGAGTTGCAGGTCGCCGCTCTGGACGACAACGCCTACACGGCAGCCCAACTGCGCACCGACGTCGTGGCCCGCTGCGAGGCCGCATCGGACCCGGTGAAGGTGGAGGCGATCCTGGGCCCGGAAGGCGACGACGGCCAGCCCGGCGAGGAGATCGCCCCCGCCGGAGAGATCGACCTCACCGACGCCTGCCGGGTGCTCGACGAGTGGGACGGGCACTTCGATCCCGACTCGGAGGGCGCTCCGCTGTGGCGGGAGTTTCTCAACGGCTTTGGCGACGAGTCGATCTGGGCCAACGGGTTCGACCCGGCCAAGCCGCTGGAGACGCCCAACGGTCTGGTCGAGTCCGGGGCCGACGGCGACCCGGTGCTGATCAACCTGGCCACGGCCCAGCAGCTGCTCGAGTCTCAAGACCTGAAGGTCAACGTGTCGCTCGGCGAGCTGCAAACGGATGGACGGGTCGATGACGGCTCTGCGATCCCGGGCGGGCTGGGCGACGAGGGCGTCACCAACGTGGTCGGTCGCGGCGGTCTGGGTGGGACCAGCGAGCCGGTGCGAGATCTTCTCGACCCCCTCACCAACGACACCGGGCTGACCGAGGAGGGATACCCGGTCACCAACGGGTCGAGCTTCATCATGACGGTCGAGTACGGCCCGAACGGCCCCGAGATCCGCACGATCCTCACCTACGGACAGACCGGGGATCAGAACTCCCCACTGTTCACCGAGCAGACCGAGATGTTCTCCGAGAAGCAGTGGAAGACCGTCTCCCTCGATTCCGACGTGATCGCCGAGGAGGCGATCAGCGACCCGATCACCGTCAAGGGCTGAGTCAGAGCCGCACGACCTCGATCATCCGCCCGAGGGCCTCGAAGTCGTCGTCCCGGGTGAGTGCCGGGACGATGGTCGCCGCTTACACGTCGAAGGCGTCGTACAACTCGTTGCGCACCTGATCGAAGCTAGCCACAACCCGGCTGCCAGGGCGACGGCGGCGAGCCGTCGCACCGTCCGGTGACGAACCGGGTCGGTTGGGCGGGATGCTGCCATGGGCCCCGACGATATTGCCGACGCAGCTGGTGATCGAGGGTTGTTCCGGAGAGACCGTTGAGATCGTCCGATGCTGGCCGACTGTCGGCCGAGCGCCGTCAGCGGGGAGCCCGGACCAGCCGCGTGGCCCACGCCGCTCGGACCATCTTCCACTGGAACTCCACGCCGTCCTCGCCGGGTGCCTGGAGCTCCTTGGTGACCTCCCGCTCCAAGGTGAACCCCAGCCGTCGAGGCACTGCGCCGCTGGCGACGTTGGCCCGATCGTGGTGGATGGCCACCCGTTCGATGCCAGGTTGTTCGAAGGCCAGGGTGGTCAGCGCCTCGCTGGCCTCGGTGATGTAGCCGTGGCCGGTGTGGTCGACGTGCAGCCAGTAGCCGATCTCGATGGAGTCGGCGGTGCCGCGCCGGTGCAGCCCGATGTTGCCAATGTGCGCACCGTCGAGAAAAACGCCGCAGTACAGGTCGCCACCGGCGCGCCACTCCTGCTCCCAGGTCGCGATCCGCTGCCGTCGCTGATCCGGGCTGACCGGCTCGTGATCCGCCCAGGGAAACCAGGGGAGGAGGTGCTCCAGACTGGCGGTCACGCTCGCCCCCAAGACCGGTTCGTCCTCGGGCGTCAGCCGTCGCAGCACCAGCCGTTGGGTCTGGGTGCGCTCGGGCAGCCGCTCCATGGCCCGAGCCTCGCTCACCTGGGCGTGATCCGCCACCCATTTTCGAGCCTGACACCACCGTTCCCGCTCGGGGTTGCAGCCTGGTCAGGTCGGCTTCGATTCTCGAGGGAGCTCGTCACGTGCGAAAGGCCGAGGTGGTTGAACATGACACGGTCACCGACGAGTACATCGTGTGTGCCGGCCTCGGCCGGAGCTCCGACTGGTATCGCAACCTGGTCGCTCGTCCGGCACTCCGAGTGCAGGTGGGCAACCGCTCTTGGGAGCCGAGGCAGCGGTTACTCGATGTCACCGAGGCGGCCGATCGCTTCGCCCGCTACGAGCATCGACATCCACGAACCGCCAAGCGACTCTTGGCATGGATGGAGCGTTCCTACGACGGCTCCGACGCCGGGCGTCTGGCCATGATGGACGAGATGCCGATGGTGGCCTTCGGGCGCAGGTGAGCACCTGGCTGGTGGTGGGCCGCCCGAGACTCGAACTCGGCACCTTGGGATTAAAAGTCCCCTGCTCTAACCCGATGAGCTAGCGGCCCGCCGGACATCGTACCGGGCCGCACGTTCACCATCGAAGGCCGCCCCGGACCGACCCCGGCCCCGGGGGCCGTTGCGGTCGCGGGATGTGACGGACTTGGGCAACGCTGAGCCGGGTCAATCATGGGGTGGGCGAGGCTCACATTCCAGCACTCTGCCCAGCTCGTCGGGTACCTCGCCGGCCACCACCCACCCCGACCGGCCGAGGGCATCTCGCACCAGGGTGTCGGCCAACGGCGGGGAAAGCTCGCGTCCCTGCGACGTGAGGTGGCGGTGCACGAGCACGAAGGCACGCCCTGTGCGGTCGCCCTCCAAGGCCCGGATGGCGTCGATCAGGTCCTCGAGACGAGCCTCGTCGGTCTCCTCCGGCACGTCCTCGGGGGCATCATCGGTGGTCGCATCATCGGCAGCGCCGCCCCGTCGACCCCAGGTGCCAGCGCGGACCTTGCGCACGGTCCGCACCGCAAAAGGGGCGGTGACCGCCAGCGCCAACACGAACATCAACACCAGCCGTCCAAGACCCTCGGGTGGACGTTCGGGGTCGAGCTGCGCCACGGCGCCGGCAAGCGTCCCGGTCAACACGTCGGCCCAGTTGGTCACGGGCCAAGACGCTACCCGTGCGACCAACGGCGCCCGGAGTGCCTACGCTGAGCGGGGTGAGCGAACGCCTGGCAACCCAACGGCTTGAGCGGCTGGAACAAGACATCGCCGATGTGGACCGTGCGTTGGCGACGCTGGAAGAGCTGCACGCCCAGAGCAAGGGCCGCGGTGGTGCCGAGGCAGCCGAGCGTATCCGGGCGGTCGTCGGGGCCGAGCGGTTCCCCGCCGAGCCGCAGCTTCCCGCCGAACCGCAGCTTCCAGCCGAACCGCAGCGCTCCACCGAGTTCTCGGCCGGGCCTCAGCGCTCCACCGAGTTCTCGGCCGGGCCTCAGCGCTCTACCGAGGTCCCGGCCGAGCCTCAGGTGTCGGCTCCCTGAAACAGCACAGCGCCCGAGGTGACGCCGGCGCTGACCGCTGACATCTCCGGCATCGACGCCATGCAGAAGTCTCACCGCCGACTTTGGCATGGTGGCCATGCAGAAGTCGGCGGGGAGCCTTCTGCAGGTTCAGTCGCAGGGTGCAACTGCTACTCCAACACGCCCGAGCTGGTTGCTGCGTCGATCAACTGCACTCGGGGGCCAAGCTGCCAACGGTCGGGACCGGCGCCACGGAGCCAACGGCCGCCCAGGTTGGGCATGCGGCCAGAGTGCTGGCCGAGGTGTCGTTCCACCGCCATGATCAGGCCGGAGTGGGTGACGATCGCCACCTGGGCGTCGGCCATTTCGGCCCACAGGTCGGTGAGCGCCCCATGCGCACGCGCCATCAGCAGATCGTCGTCCTCCCAGTTGTCGGGACGCTTCCCGTCGGCGAGGTAGCCGGGCCAGCCGGCTTCGATCTCGGACCGGGTGAGCCCTTCCCAGGAGCCGGCGCTGCGTTCCATCCACCGATCATCGGTGAGCACGGGTCCCACCCCGATTCCCTCGGCGATGGCAGCCGCCGTCTCGGCCGCCCGCAGCAGCGGAGAGGACATGACGGCATCGAAGGTGCCGAGCCCGGCAGCGGCACGTCGAGCATCGTTTCGGCCCGTGTCGGTGAGCGGTGGATCCTGCTGGCCCTGCCACCGTCCCGACGCGTTCCATTCCGACTGTCCGTGGCGGATGAGGAGTACTTCCAGCGGCATGGCTCGACCTTAGGGGGGCGGCCCCGGTGCGCTCGACACCACGTGAGAGGGGCAGGCGGTTCGCTTCACACCGGGCTGCAGCTCGCACGGGTCGCCTCCGATCGCCGGAGGCGCTCGTAACCGAGGGAGGTCCCAGGCGGGTAGCCTGGCCACATGGCTGTTCTGCGCCTCTTCGCTCAGGCACGCGAGGCCGCTGGAACTCCTTCGATGGAGCTGACCGGCGCGTCAGTCGGCGATGTGCTCGATGCCGCGTCCCGACAGCTGGGCCCGGCTTTCGATGAGGTGCTCGCCAGCTCGAAGCTGTGGCTCAACGGCGAGCCGACCGATCGAAACGCCACGGTGAGTGATGCCGACGAGGTTGCGGTGCTCCCCCCGATCTCGGGCGGCGACGCGTGAGCGGAGATTTGGGAACGGACGACGACGCCGATCTGCCCGGTCATTCCCGGCGACGCCGTGAGGTTGTCATCCCATGGGAGGACGCAGCGCCGGTAGCGGTCAGCGACCACCAGGCGGAACGCAACGGACACGACTCCCCAGCCGCCGGTCGGCGTGGCGAGCGGCTGGCCGAGGCCCCGGGCAAGTGGTTCGTCGACGCACCCGGCGACGAGGCGGACCCTCGGGCCGGCGCCACACCCGCCGATGGCGTGGACGAGCCGCGCGACGACGGCAGCGGCCTTGCCGAGGCGGACCTCTCCGATGGTCGCTCAGGATTCGACGATTTCGCTCACTTCGGTGGCGACCCGGGGGTTGGTTCAGGGTTGGATGATCTCGGGTACGTCGACGGCGGGAGCGACGTCGGCTACCTCGATGGCGACCATGCAGTCGGGGACTACCACGAGGGTGGAGAGCCCGACGGTGCCTATGCCGAGGACGGCTATGCCGAGGACGGCTACGCCGGGGATGGTCGCTACGCCGAGGGAGGCCATGGCGAGCACGAGTACCCGGAGGGTCGCTACGCGGGGGAGGAGACCTCCGGGGACGTGGCGTACCCCGAGGAGGAGTGGGACGAGGGCGAGTACGGGGCCGGTGGCTACGTCGACGGCACCTGGAACGCCCCCGCTGCCGTTCCACCCGCCGATGAGGTCGTCGAACCCGTGGGCCCGCCCCTCACCCCGCTGGAGGAGCGGCTCGAGCGGCGCGCTTCCAAGCTGTCCTATCGGGGCAGCCGCATCGAGCCCGTCTACGACGTCGGTGGCCCGAAAGTCCGCCTCGGTGTGCTGTGGTTTCTGTTGGCCTGGGCCGGCTTTGCGCTCGGGTCGCTCGGTGTGGGCGCCGTGTTCGTCACCGCTGCAACCGTCGCCTCCCTCCAGGTGGCCGCCCACCTGATGATCGAGGAGGACACCAACAGCCGCGTCACCGCTGCGGTGATCACCGCTGCGGTCGGTACCTCGGCCATCTTCGATGCCCGCGTGGTGGGCATCGTGATCCTCGTCGCGGTTGTCGTGGCGTTCGTCGTGGCCTCCCAGACGATCGACCGGTCGATGCTGGTGCAGGTGGCCGGCCTCACCCTTCGGGCGGCGCTGCCGCTGGGCATTGCGGTGGCGGCGCTGCTGTACCTGCACCGCGTCGATGCCTGGGTGTTCATGATCCTGTTTGGTGTCGTGTCGATCTATGACGCCGGCAACTTCCTGGTCGGGACAGGGTCGCGCCGGGCGTGGGTGGGCCCGCTGGCCGGTCTTCTGGGTGCGGCCGCGGTCGTGTTCGGCGCCGCCGGTTTCGAAGCGCCGCCGCTGACCGAGCAGACCACCTGGCTGGTGGGCGGCCTGGCTGCGTTGGCCTGTCCGTTCGGTCAGATCATTGGATCCTTCATGTTGCCTCGACCCGACGCCAGGGCCCCAGCGCTGCGCCGTCTCGACAGCTATCTCCTCGCCGCGCCGCTGACCCTGGCGGTGTTCTTGCTGCTCGGGGGTAACCGCCCGCTGCTCTAGGGGTCCGCGCTCGCGATCGTTCCTTTGGGTGCTCGCAACCGAACGCCTAGCGTGTGCGCCGTGAAGGACGAGATCGATCGCCGCTGGGATGATGTCGGCGAATTCATTCGGGAACAACGAAACCTCGGTGAACTCTCGCTGCGTCGGCTGTCCGAGATGGCCGGGATCTCCAATCCGTATCTCAGCCAGATCGAGCGCGGCCTGCGTCGCCCCTCGGCGGAGATCCTCCAGCAGATCGCCCGGGCTCTGCAGATCTCGGCGGAGACCCTGTACGTGCGGGCGGGCATCCTTGACGAGCCGACCGGGGTCTTCGACCTGGTCGCTGAGATCCGTCGGGACCCGCACATGACCGAGGAACAGAAAAAGACGCTGGTCCGGATCTACGACTCGTTCCGTCGGGAGAACGGTGACCTTGCGCCCGGTGAAGCTTCGACCGACGGCTAGTGATGGCCGAGCGACGTCGTCGGGTTTCGGCCGGGCGCGGTAGACGGTGAGCGACCTCGTGCGGCGGCTGTGCGTGCTGTCGATGCACACCTCGCCGCTCGCTCAGCCTGGGTCGGCTGATGCGGGGGGTATGAACGTCTATGTGCGGGAGCTGGCCACCTCGTTGGCCCAGGCCGGTGTGGCCGTTCGCGTCTACACCCGGGCGACGCACGGCGTGCCCGCGGGGCCGCAGACGGTGGAGCCCAACCTGGTCGTCGTGCCGATCGCAGCCGGCGATCCCGATCTGTCCAAGGAGGATCTGGGCTCGGCGATCGAGGAGTTCACCGCCGGCGTGGCCCTAGACCTGGCGGCCACCGGGGGCACCGATGCCATCCACGCCAACTACTGGTTGTCGGCGGTGGCCGGCCAGACACTGGCCCATGCTCTGAGGGTGCCGCTGGCGGTGAGCTTTCACACGCTCGCCCGGGTGAAGTTGGCCCACGGCGATCCGGAGCCCGGCGGACGGGCCGCCGCCGAGGAACGGGCGGTCGCGTCGGCCGACGTGCTGTGTGCCGCCTCGGCCAGCGATGCCTCCGACCTCTCGACCCACTACGGCGCAGATCCCCGCCGCATCGTGCGCGTGCCACCGGGGGTGCAACACGCCTTCTTCTCTCCGGGTAGCCGGGCAGGGGCGCGCCGAGCACTCGGGCTGGGCGACGCCCCGCACGTGCTGTTCGTCGGTCGTATCCAGCCGCTCAAGGGGCTCGATGTGGCGGTGTGTGCCATGGCCGAACTGCAGCGCAGCGATGCGCGCCTGCTGGCGGTCGGCGGGCCCTCGGGCCCCCACGGCGCAGCAGAGCAGGCGCGGGTCAACAACCTCATCGCCGCTGCTGGGCTGGGCGACCGGGTGACGATCACCGATCCCCAGCCCCACCACATCCTCTCGACCTACTACCGGGCGGCCGACGTCGTCGTCGTGCCCAGCCGCACCGAGAGTTTCGGTTTGGTCGCCCTCGAGGCGGCGTCGTGCGGGCGTCCGGTCGTGGCCGCCGATGTCGGTGGGCTGCGCGGCTTGGTCCTGCATGGCGAGTCCGGGCTGCGGGTGCGGGGCCGAGACCCTCGGCATTGGGCGGCCGCCATCGGCGAGGTGCTCGGCGACCCGGAACGGGCGGCGGCTTTCGGCGTCGCCGGCGCGACGCTCGGGCGGTCCTACCGCTGGTCGACCACCGCCCAAGCGCTCCTCGCAGCGCTCGATCGGGCGGTGGTGGAACACGGTGAGCGCCGCTGACGCCTGGGATCGTCGGCCGCCTCGGGGCACCGGCCACCTCGAAGTACGGTGACCGCCATGGCCGATCGACCCCCTCCCGACGCCGACGTCACCCGGGCTGCGACCGATGCGTTGCACGCCTGGCTCGACGAGGCGGCGGGTTACCCGATGATCGATGCCGTCGTGCGGGACGAGACGCCGGGACGGTCCCTGGACGGTGAGCGATGGTTCTTGCGGGTGCTCGGCGAGGCCAAGGGAGTGTGGTCGCTGTGGGTGAGCGCCCATCAGCGCAGCCTGCACTTCGAGGCGTACTTCACGCCGCCGCCCGAACGGAACGCCGAGCGCTTTTACGAGCACCTGCTCCGTCGCAACCGCAGCACCGACGATGTGGCGTTCTGCATCGGCGATGAGGACGCGGTGTTTTTGCGGTCGAAGCTGTCGCTCGAGCACGTCAGCCACGACGAACTCGACCGCACCCTGGGCAGCTTTTACGGTGCCGTGGAGGACGCTTTCGGTACCGCCGTGCGGCTGAGCTTCGCCAAGGACGGCTGAGCGCCGGACGAGTAGCTTCCCGTCATGGTCGAATCGTCCGCTTCCGAGGTTGGCTCACCACCGGCAGGAATCCGCTCCTCCGGCATCGCCGTGCAGTTCGTCGGCGGGGGGCGCATGGGCGAAGCGATCATCGCTGGCCTGATCCGGTCCGGTGAGCTGCGGGCCGAGGAGATCGCCGTGGTCGAGGCGCTGCCCGCCCGACGCGAACAGCTTCGGGTGACATATCCGCAGCTGGTGCTGGGCGACGTTCCGACGGCGGCGCCGACCGTGATCGCCGTCAAGCCCGACGATGTGGCCGCAGCGGTGAGCAAAGCGGTGGCCGCCGGGGTTGACACCGTGTTGTCGGTGGCGGCGGGCGTGCCGCTCGGCCGGTTGGAGGTGGCGGCCGGCCCGGGCGTCGCCGTGGTTCGGGCCATGCCCAACACCCCGGCCCTCGTCGGTGCCGGGGTGGCCGCGCTTGCCCCCGGCTCGGAAGCCGACGAGACCGTGTTGGTCTGGGCGGAGGGCATCCTCGGCGCGGTCGGAGACGTGGTGCGGGTGAGCGAAGCGCAGCTCGACGCGGTCACCGGCATCTCCGGATCCGGGCCCGCTTACGTCTTTTTGGTGGCCGAGGCGCTCATCGATGCTGCCGTGGCGGAGGGGCTGCCCCGTCCGGTGGCCGAGCGGCTGGTCGTCGGCACGGTGCGGGGCGCCGGAATGATGCTGGCCGAGTCCGGCCAGTCGGCCGGCGAGCTGCGCGCCGGGGTGACCTCGCCAGGTGGAACGACCGCCGCAGGGCTCCGTGCACTCGAAGATCGGGCGGTGCGCGGGGCGTTTGCTGCGGCGGTCGCCGCTGCCACCGAGCGGTCGCGTCTGCTCGGCGCCGGCTGACGCGTCCGTCGGGCCCCCGAGGGCTCGGTGACAGCGGTGCGGCGCTACCGTGCGGGCATGGCCCCGACCCCCGCAGCGGAACCCGCCCCCGTCATCACCTTGATGTCCGATCTGGGTCACGACGACGAGTTGATCGGCGTGATGCACTCTGTGCTCGCCCAGCTGGCGCCCCAGACCCTGGTGGTCGACCTCACCCACGACATCGACCCCCGGGACGTGCGCGGCGGGGCGCTGCGGCTGGCCCGAAGCGTGCAGTGGTTGGCCCCGGGGGTGGTCATCGCCCTCGTCGCACCGGAGTCGGCGGCTGGCGGCAGGCTGGTCGCCATCGAGCTGAGCGGCGGCCAGGCCTATTTTCTCGGACCGGACAACGGGTTGTTGGCGCCGGCGATGGCGATGGTGGGCGGCGCCGAGCGGGCGGTGATCCTCGACGCAGACGAGCACCATCTGGCCAGCCCGGGGCGCAGCCATCCCGGCCGCGATGTTCTCGTGCCGGTGGCGGCAGCGCTGGTCGGCGGCACCCCACTGGAGCAGCTGGGCACCCCGGTCGACCCGATGACCCTGCGCCCCGGGTTGGTGCCGCTCGCCCAGGAGGCCGAGGACGGTTCGCTGGGGGCGGAGGTGCTCAGCATCGACCGCTTTGGCGATGTGCAGCTGAACGTCGAGGCCGAGGAGCTGGCTGCGTTCGGTGAACGGTTGTCGATCACGGTCGGTGAGGCACTGCGCACGGCTCGGCTGGTCGTCGAACGCACCGACGCACAGCGCGGGCTCGGGTGGTGGACCGACCACCTGGGCATGGTGTCGCTTCTGGCCGACGGTGCCTCGGCGGCCGACGATCTCGGGGTGAGCCCGGGGGATCAGGTGACCCTCGCAGCCGGCGCGGACGAGCCCGGGGTGACAACGCCGGTAGCGTTGGGGCAACGCTCGGCTCCGGAGCCGACCGATGGGTGATCGGCTCGCTGGCGCCTCTGGCATTCTCAGAACCCAGCGTTCCGGAACCCAGCGTGCCGGAACCCCGTGTTCAGGAACCCCGTATGCAGGAAGGCAACACCGATGAGAGCCGGAACGACGATCGCAGTGGCAATTTTGTTGTTGGTGATCCTGGGGGCGGCCGGATTTCAGTTCTGGATGGCCGCCGGTCAGGGGTGAGGAGCCCGTTTCGGTAGGACCCGTGCGGATGATCTGCCCTGGACCGTACAGGTCGCTCCCGATCCCAGCGCCTGGAGCGGGTCGCCGCGGTTAGCCTGGCCGAGGGAGGTACGAGTGAACCTGGGCAGCATTATCGACGGGCACGACGACGACCGCGTAGCGGTGCTGAGCCGTGGCCGACCGACCACCTATGGGGTACTGCGCCGTCAGGTCGGGGGGCTGAGGGCGGGCCTGACCGAGCTCGGGCTGTGTCCAGGCGACCGGGTGGCGATCATCGCGTCGAACAACCGCTACTTCGTCGTCGGCTACCTGGCGGTGGTCGGCGCCGGCATGGTGGCGGTGCCGATCGATCCGACCACGCCGGCGCTGGCCGTGAAGGAGGAGCTCGACGCGGTGCAGGCTCGGGCGCTGATCGCCGGCCCGTCGGCCCGGGCGTTGGTCACCGCCAACACCGAAGGTGCCCTCGACGACGTCGAGTTCGTCATCGGGTGCGGGTTCACCCCGGAGGGCGGCACCACCTTCGAGAAGCTGATCGAGTGTGAACCCACCGACCGGGTCGAGCTCGACGGGGATGCCCCCGCCGTGCTCGCCTTCACGTCGGGCACCGCCGGGTCGCCCAAGCCGGCCATCCTCAGCCACGCTGCGCTGTCGGTGAACATCGAACAGCAGAAGGCCTCGGCCGAGGATCGGGTGCGGGCCGATGACGTCACCCTGGGGGTCGCTCCGCTCAGCCACATCATGGGTCTCAACTCGGTGCTGTCCTCGTCCCTTTCGGTCGGGGCCTCGACGCTGCTGATCGAGCGCTTCGATCCGGTGCTGGCGCTCGAGTCGATGCAGAAGCACGGGGTGACCGTGGCGGTCGGTCCGCCGACGATGTGGTCGTCGTGGCTCAACCTGCCCGACCTGCCCGCCGACGTGTTCGCCTCGGTCCGGATCGCAGTCTCCGGGGCGGCCCGGCTGCCCGAGAAGGTCTCCAGGGCGTTCGAGGAGCGCTTCGGGATCCGGCTGTGGGAGGGCTACGGGCTCACCGAGGCGGCCCCGGTGGTGTGCAGTTCCTACGGCACCGATGCCCCGCACGGGTCGGTCGGCATCCCGGTGCCCGGGCTGGAGGTCCGTCTGGTCGACCGCGATGGGGGGGACGTGCTGATTGGCGATCCCGGCGAACTGTTGGTGCGGGGTCCCAACGTCTTCTCCGGCTACCTCGACGAACCCGAGGCCACCGCCGAGGCGCTCGACGGCGACGGCTGGCTGCACACCGGCGACATCGCGGTCGTCGACGACGACGGCTACGTGTTTCTGGTCGACCGCAGCAAGGACTTGATCATCGTGTCGGGGTTCAACGTGTTCCCCGCCGAGGTTGAGAACGCCATCCGCACGCACCCCCAGGTGGACGACTGCGTCGTCGTCGGCGTCCCCCACCCGAGCACGGGCGAATCGGTCGTTGCCTACGTGGTGGTCAGCGACGGAGCGTCGCTCGAGGAGGAGGGCGTGATCCGCTACAGCCAGACCCGCCTGGCCCGGTACAAGTGCCCCAAGAAGATCTGGTTTACCGAGGAGGTCCCCCAGGACCTCGGCGGCAAGGTGCTGCGCCGCATGCTCCCCAAGCCGCCGTCGGCGCAGGTGGGCGAATGGAAGCCTCACACGACCGACTGACCAAGTGCGAGCAGCGTTCGAGGTGACATTGTGAATTCTCGAACAAGGTGGTTACGGTCATGTGATGACCGAGGATCGCCCGGGCGGGCACGGCCCAGAGTTCCACTCCGCTCGCACCGGCGACGCCATCCCCGGAGCGACGGTCGCACGCCTGCCGGTCTACCTGAGGGCGGTGGTGGCCGAACGCGACGCCGGGGCATCGACGATCAGCTCGGACCGTCTAGCCGAGTTGGCCGGGGTCAACGCCGCCAAGGTTCGCAAAGACCTGTCGTTCCTGGGCAGCTATGGGATCCGCGGGGTCGGCTACGACGTCACCCGGCTGATGATGGAGATGAGCCGGCAACTCGGACTCTCCCAGGACTGGCCCTGCGTCATCGTGGGGGCGGGCAACCTGGGCGCCGCGCTGGTCAACTATCTGGCGGGGGCCGGGCGGGGCTTCTCGGTGGCGGCGATCGTCGATGCCGACGCCGACAAGTGGGGGACCCACATCGGCGCGGTGGCGGTCCACAGCGACGACGATCTACCCCGCTTGGTCGCCGAGGGCGCCATCGTCATCGGCATCATCACGACGCCCCCGACCGTCGCCCAGGATGTCGCCGACCAGCTGGTCGCTGCCGGCGTGAGCTCGATCCTCAACTTTGCGCCGGTCGTCTTGTCGGTACCCGACTGGGTGTTGTTGCGCAACGTCGACCTGGCACTCGAATTGCAGGTGCTGTCGTTCTACCAGGGTCGAACTCGCCCCGGGTCGTCCCCGGAGGCGCCCCCGGACGCCGGCAGCAACCCGTTGGACGGTCCGGCGGCCTCCCTCGGCGTGTCCGCTGACACCCGCTTGGCGCGCGAGGCCTGAACCGACCAAGCTGGAGGGGTTCCGGCGAGCCTCGTCGCCGGAGTGTGAGGAGCCGGCAACGTGTCAGTGTTGCTCATCGGAGTCACACACCGCGACCTCCCCTTGGAGGTGTTTGAGCGGTTTGCCGTGACCGCAGACGACACCCCGAAGCTGTTGGCGGCCCTGACCGCGCGCGACCACGTGTCCGAGGCTGTGGTCCTCGCCACCTGCAACCGCACCGAGATCTACGTCAAAGCTGAGCGTTTTCACGGTGCGTTCGAGGACCTCCGCGACCTGCTGGTCGACCTGTCCGATGTCGCCCCGGACCGTTTTCTGCCCCACCTGACCGTCCTTTGGGACGAGGAGGCGATCGAGCATCTGTTTTCGGTTGCGGCCGGGCTGGATTCGGCCGTGCTCGGCGAGGTGGAGGTGCAGGGCCAAGTGCGCCAGGCCCAGCGCATGGCCGAGGAGGAGGGCACCCTTGGCCCGACGCTCGAGCTGGCCTTCCGCCATGCCCTCGGCGCGGGTAAGCGGGTGCGTACCGAGACGTCGATCGCCCATCACACCGCCTCGGTCGCCCAGGCAGCGATCGAGATCGCCCGCGACCGCCTGGGTGGCGACGGCTCACTTGAGGGTGCGACCGTCGCCGTGGTGGGGGCCGGAAAGATGGCCACCTCGATGGCCCGTTCGTTGTCCCAGGCAGGGTCGCTCGTCGTCGTCGCCAACCGCACCGCAGCGCGGGGAGCGCAGCTGGCCGACGAGGTGGGTGGCCGGGCCTGCGCCCTGGTCGATCTGCCCGCCGAGCTGGCGACCGCCGATGCGGTGCTGTGCGGTACCTCGTCGACCGAGACCATCCTGGGCGTCGGCCAGATCGCCGGGGCGCTGGTCCACCGCCGAGCGGCCCGGACCGCAGCCGAGCTGGTGATCGTCGACATCGCCATGCCCCGCGACGTCGACCCGGCGGTTGACGAGCTGGACGGGGTGGGGCTCTTCGACATGGACGACGTCGCCCGCCGCACCGAGGCCGGGCTGGACCGTCGTCGCGACGAGGTGGCCTCGGCCACGATCATCGTCGAGGACGAGGTGCTGCGGTACCACAACGCCACCACCGCCCGAGCCGCCGGACCGATCATCGCGTCGGTTCGAACGCGGGCCGAACAGCTTCGCCTGCTCGAACTCGACCGCCATGCGTCCAAGCTCGAGGCCCTCGACGACGACACCCGGGCGCTGGTGGAACAGCTGACCAAGGGCATGCTGGCCAAGTGGCTGCACCAGCCGTCGGTGCGGCTGCGGGAGCAGGCGGGAACGCTCCGGGGCGATCGCCTCGCCGAGGCCCTTCACGACCTGTTCGACCTGCCTTGAGCGCTGCCGATCCCGTCCGCCTGGCCACGCGGGCGAGCCCGCTGGCCCGCTGGCAGGCTGAGGCAACCGCCGAGGCGATCAGCGCGGCCCACCCGGAGGTGGGAAGCGTGCTGGTCGAGGTGTCGACCGAGGGAGATCGACGAACCGACGTGCCCCTCGAGGTCATCGGCGGCAAGGGCGTGTTCGTCAAGGAGGTGCAGGCCGCGCTGCTCGATGGTCGGGCCGACGTGGCGGTTCACTCAGCGAAGGATCTCCCGGCGGCCGGTCCCGACGGCCTGGTGATCGCCGCGCTTCTGCCGCGCGGCGACCCCAGGGATGCGTTGGCCGGTTCCCGCATGATCGACCTACCCACCGGTGCCAAGGTCGGCACCGGGTCGGCTCGACGCAAGGCACAGCTGCTCGACCTGCGGCCCGACCTCGACGTGGTCGGCCTTCGGGGCAACATTGCCACGCGCCTGGGACGGGTTGGTGAGCTGGACGCCATCGTCGTCGCTGCGGCCGCCCTGGAGCGCCTGGGCATCGAGGACCGGGCCGCCGAACTGCTGTCGCCCGCCATGTTTTGCCCCCAGGTGGGCCAGGGGGCGGTGGCGGTCGAATGTCGCTCCGATGATGCCGCCACGCTGGCGGTGCTGGCCGACCTCGACGACCGGCCGACCCGGGTCTGTGTCGAGGCCGAGCGTTCCTTCCTGGCCGAGCTCGGCGGCGACTGCTACATGCCGGCAGGCGCCTACGCCACCCTCGACGGATCGACGTTGTCGATCATCGGGGTGCTCGACGTCGGTGGGGCCCGTCCCGCCCGGGCGAAGCTCACCGGCGACGCCTCGGGCGATGGCCCCATCGTGCTGGGGCTCGAGCTCGCCCGAAAGCTGCTGGCGACCGGCCGGTCGTGAACCGCTCCGGCCCGGGGGAGCCGCAGGACGCTGCCCTGCCGCTGAACGGCCGCAGCATCGTCGTCACCCGGTCGGCGGAGACCGCCGAGGAGCTGTGCGAGGCGTTGGGGGCGCTTGGGGCGACAACGATCGTTGCGCCCTGCATCGCCACCGAACCACCGAGCGACGGGGGCGCAGCCTTGGCTGCTGCGGTGCGCCACCTCGAGGACTACGCCACCGTCGTGTTGACCTCTCCGACCGGCGCTCGGCGCTTTCTCGCCGAGCTCGACGCTGCCGATGCACAGACGAATGGTGTTGGTCGACCGACTGATCGCGACCAGGTTGCGCCGAATCGCGGCGGTTCGCTGCCCGCAGGCGGGGCCGTGATGCCCGCCGGAATCGCTTTGGCGGCGATCGGACCGGGCACCGAGGCGGCGTTGTCCGAGGGTGGCCTGGACGTCGACCTCGTGGCCGACCGGGCGGTCGCCGAGTCCCTGCTCGAGGCGCTGGGCGACCCGCCGGGCTCCGGGGCTCGGCTGCTGTTGGCACGAGCGGAGGTGGGTCGCGACGTGCTGCCCGAGGGCCTGAGTGCTCGGGGGTGGGCGGTGGACGACGCCCCCGCCTACCGCACGGTGACGCCCCCGCCCGACCCCGACTTGGGTGCCAAGGTGGCCCAGGCGGACGCGGTCGCCTTCACGTCGTCGTCGACTGTGACCGGCTTCCTGTCACGGTTCGGCATCGATGCGATGCCTCCGGTCGTCGCATGCATCGGGCCAATCAGCGCCACGACCGCCCGGAATCTAGGGGTGGACGTTGACGCCGAGGCCGACCCGCACACCCTTCCCGGCCTCACCGCCGCCCTCATCGGCTGCCTCGGGCCGGCGTAGCCCGTCCCCTTCAGCGCTCGGGCCGCCACGGTGTGCGGTTGTGCCTTGGTGCCCGCCTGCTGTGGGCGTGTGTGGTTGGGTGACGCCCAACCGGTAGCGTCCGGGCTATGCGCATTATCGAGCAGCCCGAGCTGGAACGGGTTCTCAGCGGTGAGATCCCGCGCCATGTCGGTGCGATCATGGATGGCAACGGCCGCTGGGCACTCATGCGCCAGACCGAGCGCACCGAAGGGCATCGCGCCGCCGAGGCCGCCGTCTATTCCTCCGTGCACGGCGCCCTCAACCTGGGTGTCGAATGGCTGTCGCTGTACGCGTTCTCCACCGAGAACTGGCGGCGCAATCCGGCCGAGATCAGCTTTCTGATGGACTTCTCCGAGTGGCTGTTGCACGAGACCCGCGTCGAGGAGCTTCGTGAGCTCGGCGTGCGCATCCGCTTCGTCGGTCGGCTCGATGACGAACGCATCCCGCAACGGTCGCGCGACTACCTCAACGACATCTCCGCCCGCACCGCCCACAACTCCAAGCTTCAGTTGGTGATCGCGTTCAACTACGGCGGCCGGGCCGAGATCATCGATGCTGTCCGGACGTTGATGGTTGACGCCGTCGATCCCCAGACGATGACCGAGGCCGACCTGGAGGCCCGCCTCTATCTTCCCGAGATGCCGGACGTGGACCTGGTCGTGCGGACGTCGGCCGAGCACCGCCTGTCCAACTTCTTGCTGTGGCAGGCCAGCTACGCCGAGTTCGTGTTCACCGAAACGCTCTGGCCCGACTTCCGCGCCTGGCATCTGTACTCGGCGGTGGCCGAGTACCAATCGCGCCGCCGTCGGATGGGTGCCGCGGTCACCGAGTGAGCGAGCAACGTGCGGCGTCGCCGTGAACACCGGCAGCGCTCGCTTGGCTGTGAACACGGTTGGGTGCGGTCTGGGAGCCGCCCGGCAACAACCGTAGGCTCCTGACCCATGGACCTTGACGAGCTGTCTGAGCTGCTGGCCCTGCCGTCGCTGGTCGCCGATCTCGATGCGCTCGAGTCGACGATGGTCGACGTGCTTCGCCGGGACGGGACCCTCGACGAGCTGGTCGAGCCGGGCATTCGGGTGGTGACCGGCGGCGGCAAGCGGCTGCGGCCGACGTTGACGATCGCTGCGGCTGCGGTGGGCGGCGCTCCCGCCAACGATCACGTCACCGCTGCCGGTGTTGCGGTCGAATTGGTGCAGGTGGGCTCGTTGGTGCACGACGACCTGATGGACCATGCCAAAACCCGTCGGGGCGTCGAGACGGTGAACGCCCGCGAGGGGCTGAACTGGGCGATCCTGGTGGGCGATTATCTGCTGGCTGTCGCCGGCATCCAGGCGGCGTCGGTGTCGAAGGAGGTGGCCCACAGCCTGGCCCGGACCATCGCCGACTTGGCGGCCGGCCAAGGTCGCGAGGTCGCCCGTCAGGGCGATCCGCACCGCAGTGTCGCCGACTACGAGGCGTCGATCCGGGGGAAGACCGCGGCGCTGATGCGTTGCTCGGCCACGGTGGGCGCCCAGGCGGCCGGAATGAGCCTGATGGAGGTCGACGCTCTGGCTGCGTTCGGTGAGGGCTTTGGGATGGCTTTTCAGATCGTCGACGACGTTCTGGATGTGGTGGCGAGCAGCGAGAAGTTGGGCAAGCCCGCCGGGAACGACATCGGTGAGGGCGTGTTTACGCTTCCCGTGATCTACGCGCTCGACGGTCCCGAGGGCGAGCGCTTGGCCGAACTGCTCGAGCGGCGAACCGACGATGCCGCGGTGGCCGAGGCCAACGAGCTGGTGCGTCGCTCCGACGGGGTGCGGTTGGCCCTTGACGCCGCTCGGGACTGGAACGGGCGGGCGGCCGACCTGCTCGCCGGCTTCGATTCCCCGACCGCCGAGGGTTTGGCCAAGCTGCCCGATCACTACCTGGCTTGGGCGCTCGACCGGGCCGGCTACTCCCCGTCGAGATAGGCCGGCTCGACGGCACGGGGAGGGTCCGTGGGTAACCACCTGGGCATGATCGGTGGGTTCGTCGGGGCAGCGTTGCGCACCCGGGGTATCGGTCGCCACCCCAGGCTGAGAAGCCGTGCCCGCTGGGGTGTCGAGCGTTCGCAGGCATGGGCGGATTGCGCCGGTTGGCTGGTCGGCTGCAACTTCACCCCCTCGACCGCCTCCAACCAGCTCGAGCTGTGGCAGCTGGACACGTTCGATCCGGCCACGATCGACCGGGAGCTCGGATGGGCCGCAGCGCTGGGCATGAACAGCATCCGCCTGTTTCTCCACGACCTGATGTGGGAGCTGGAGGGCGACGCATTCCTTGACCGCATCGATCGGGTGCTCGACCTGGCCGCCGGTCACGGCATTTCGGTGATGCCCGTGCTCTTCGACGGCGTCTGGGATCCCGATCCCCGGCCCGGTGAGCAGCGTCACCCTCGCCCCGGCGTGCACAATTCCACCTGGGTGCAGGGGCCGGGGGCCACCGTGCTGGCCGACCGGAGCCGCTGGCGATCTCTGCGGGCCTACGTCGAGGCGGTGGTGGGCCGCTTTGGCGACGACGATCGGGTGATCGCCTGGGACCTGTTCAACGAGCCTGATTCACCCAACCCGGCCTGGGCAGGACGCGACCCGGCGGGTAAGTCGGCGTTGGTCGCCGATCTGCTCGACCAGGTGTGGGACTGGGCCGCCGCCGTCGATCCTGTTCAGCCCCTCACCGTCGGGGTGTTCCTGTTCCCCGACCGGCACCCCGAGCGGGCCTCGCGGGTGGCTCGCATCGCGCTGGAGCGATCCGACGTCATCTCCTTTCACGCCTACGTGGGCGACGACGCACTCGAAGCGACGATCGCGGGCCTGGCCCGGTCGGGTCGGCCGCTGGTATGCACCGAGTGGCTCGCCCGGCCCAAGTCGCCGGCGTCCCAGCTGGCCACCTTCCAACGGCACGGGGTGAGCGCCTACTGCTGGGGGTTGGTCGATGGCCGCACCCAGACCAGGTTCCCGTGGGCGTCCTGGGTTCGGTCCACCCCGGAGGGCGCACCCTGGTTTCACGACCTGCTGCACGGTGACGGCACCGCGTACGACCCTGCTGAGGTGGCGTTGTTCCGCGAGCTGACCGCACGGCAACCACGGGGATAGGCAGACCGGTGGGCCCCTGCCGGGCGTAGGGTGACCTTTCAGCGCCCTGGCCATCGACTCCTCGAACCAGCGAGCTAATCCTTCTCACAACCTGAGGTCGCACCGCGATGCCTCGTTCATACGCTCAGCTGAAGCGGCGCCTCGTCGGACGCCCGATCCCCTCGTTCGCAGAGAGCCGCGAACGGTTGGGCAAACCGACAGCGCTGGCGGTGCTGGCCTCGGATGCGATCTCGTCGACCGCGTATGCCTCGGAGGAGATCCTGCGGGTGCTGGTGCCGGTCGTGGCGCTGGCGGCCCTCGAGGACCTCATCCCCATCGCCATCGTCGTGTGCGTGTTGCTCGTCGTCGTGATCTCCTCGTACCGCCAGACGATCCACGCTTACCCCAACGGCGGCGGTTCCTATGTGGTGTCCAGGGAGAACCTGGGCGTCACCCCGGCCCTCGTCGCCGGAGCGTCGCTGCTGGTCGACTACGTGCTCACCGCTGCCGTCTCGGTGTCGGCCGGCGTCGCCGCCATCACCTCGGCCTACCCGGCGTTGTTTGCGTTCCGCGTCGAGATCTGTGTCGGGTTCGTCGCCCTGATAGCGGTCGGCAACCTTCGGGGATTGCGCGAGTCGGGCCGGCTCTTCGCCGGGCCGACGTTCATGTACATGCTGGCCCTCGGTGCGCTGATCGCTGCCGGCCTGATCCGCTCCTACACCGGCAACCTCGCCCCGCTCCCACCCAACGTGGGTGCGCTTGCCGAGTTGACCGACAACGGCTCCACGCTGGGGATGCTCACGCCCTTTCTGTTGCTACGGGCGTTCTCGTCCGGGGCGGTGGCGTTGACCGGTGTCGAGGCGATCTCCAACGGGGTGCCGGCGTTCAAGAAGCCGGAGTCGCGCAATGCCGCCACCACGCTCACCTGGATGGGGGTCATCCTCGGGGTCGGGTTCTTCGGCACCGCGCTGTTGGCCCACCGCCTGCAGCCGACGATCACGCCCGACGAGACGCTGCTGTCCATCCTGGGACGTGCGGTGTTCGGCAACGGAACCCCCCCGTATCTCATCCTCCAGTTCGCGACGTTCGCCATCCTGGTGCTGGCCGCCAACACCGCGTTCGCCGACTTCCCGCGGCTGGCATCGATCGTGGCCCGAGATGGGTTCCTACCTCGCCAGTTCGTCAGCCGCGGCGATCGGTTGGTCTTCTCCAACGGCATCCTGATGCTGGCCGGGCTGGCCATCGCGCTGCTCATCGTGTTTCGGGGGGACACCTCGGCCCTCATCCCGCTGTACGCGGTGGGCGTCTTCACCGGGTTCACCCTCTCCCAAACCGGCATGGTGCGCCACCACCTGAAGCTGAAGGAGCCCAACTGGAAACGCAAGGCCGTCGTCAACGGGGTGGGAGCGGTCATGACCGCCGTGGTGCTCGCGGTCGTCGTCGTCTCCAAGTTCACGATCGGCGCGTGGGTCCCGGTGGTGATGATCCCCATGGTGGTGCTCGGGTTCCGGATGGTTTCCGAGCACTACCGGCGGGTGGGCGAGGACCTGCGCCCCCCGGTGGGCTACCGCCCCGACGTGGGGGGAAACTCGGTCGTGTTGTTGGTGGGTGGCGTCCATCGCGGCACACTCGATGCGCTGGCCTATGCCCGCTCGCTCAAGCCGGACCACCTCCATGCGGTGCACGTGTCGGTCGATCCCGTGGCCACCGAGCGGGTGCGACGGGAGTGGGACAAGCGTCGGCCGGGGTTCCCACTCGAGGTGATCCCGTCGCCCTACCGGGAGCTGACCGCCCCGCTGCTGAACCACATCGAGAAGATCGAGTCGCGGGACCACAACGGGGTGACCACCGTCATCATCCCGGACTATGTCGAGGCTCATTGGTGGGACAACATGTTGCACAACCAGAGTGCCTTGGCGCTGAGCCGCCGCTTGCGCTCCCGCCCGCGCACCGTCGTCGTGACCGTCCCGGTTCACGCCAAGAGCATCAGATCGCAGAACGCTGAAAATGCGGCTGCGACGGAGGGCATGGACGAGTAGAGTACGAACATATGTTCGTGAGTGGGGGGCAAACCCTCCAATTGACGTTGTTCGACACCGGTGCGCCGGCCGCCGACCTGGGCTTCGCATCCTGTGAACGGCGGGCGCTGGACGAGTCGTCGTGGGTTGAAGTGGCGCCCGGCTGGATGAGCGGCGCCGACGAGCTGCTGGCCGAGTTGCTGGACACCGTGCGATGGCGTCAGCGCCGGGTGCGCATGTACGACCGCATGGTCGCCGAACCCCGCCTGACCGCTTGGTGGGGGCTGAGCGATGAGCTGCCGCACCCGTCGCTGAGCTCCGCCTGGGATGTGCTCGAGCGTCGCTACGAGCGCCGATTCATCTCGATGGGGGCCAACTTCTATCGCGACGGTGACGACTCGGTCGCCTGGCACGCCGATCGCAACCGTCGTGAGGTGCGTCACCCCACGATCGCCATCGTCGTGCTCGGCGAGCGTCGCAGCTTCCGGCTTCGTCCGATCGCAGCCGGGCCGGCGCCGGTCACGCTGACCGCCGGCCATGGTGATTTGTTGGTGATGGGTGGCGCCTGCCAGCACCGGTGGCAGCACTGCGTGCCCAAGACGCGTCGTCCGGTGGGCCCCCGGGTGTCGCTCACCTTTCGCCATGTCCACGACGACAACTACGACCGCCCACCAGGCTGACGCCGGCCACCGTTGGCGGCCGAGGCGGCGACCGGGAAGGCGGCGGTACCATGGTCGGCGTGGACATTGACTCGCCCGCTCTCGCCGGCCGCCGCCCTCGCCGGATGCGCACCACACCGGTGATGCGCCGCCTGGTTGCCGAGGCCCGGCTGGGCGTGGACGATCTCGTCGCACCGTTGTTCGTGCGGGAGGGCATCGAAGCCCCTTGGCCGATCGAAAGCCTGCCGGGAGTGGTTCAGCACACCCGGGATTCGCTGCGGGCTGAGGCGGTGGCCCTGGCCGAGTTGGGCGTCCCCGGGTTGATCCTGTTCGGGGTGCCCGAGCGCAAGGATGCCACCGGTTCGGGCGCATGGGATCCCGACGGCATCGTGCAGCTGGCGATCGCCGACCTGAAGGCCGAGGTGGGTGACTCGATGGTGGTGATGGCCGACCTGTGCCTCGACGAATACACCGACCATGGGCACTGTGGGGTGGTCGATCAAGCTGGTCGGGTGGACAACGACGCCACCGTCGATCTGTACCGTCGGGTGGCCAGCGCCCAGGCCGCCGCCGGGGTGGACGTCGTCGCCCCGTCCGGCATGATGGACGGCCAGGTCCGAGCCATCAGGGAGGCGCTCGACGGCGACGGAGCGACCGATGTCGCCATCCTGGCCTACTCGGCCAAGTACGCCTCGGCCTTCTATGGCCCCTTCCGGGATGCGGTCGACGTGACGATCGCAGACGGTGGCGATCGGCGGGGCTACCAACAGGACCCGGCCAACGCCCGGGAGGCCGCCGAGGAGATCCGCCTCGATATCGCCGAGGGTGCCGACATGGTGATGGTGAAGCCCGCCCTCACCTACCTGGACGTGATCGCCCGAGTCCGGGACCAGGTCGACGTGCCCCTCGCCGCTTATCAGGTGTCGGGCGAGTACGCCGCGCTGCACGCCGCCGCCGAGCGGGGCTGGCTCGACCTGAACGCCGCAGCGCTTGAACAACTGCTGGCCATCCGACGCGCCGGCGCCGACTTCATCCTCACCTATTTTGCCCGCCGCGTGGCCGAGCTGTTCGCCCAGCGTTGAGCCGCGTCGAAGAACCGGAGGCCTGATGACGACCAACCACGACCTGTTCACGCGCGGATTGAAGGTGATGCCCGGCGGCGTGAACTCGCCGGTGCGGGCCTTCCGATCGGTGGGTGGCACCCCCAACTTCATCGCCGAGGGCCAGGGCGCCTTCGTCACCGACATCGAGGGAACGGTGTTCCTCGACTACGTGCAGAGCTACGGGGCCTCGATCCTCGGCCACGCTCACCCCGTGGTGATCGCCGCCATCGAGAACGCCGCCAAGCGGGGGACGACGTTTGGGGCGCCCACCGCCGGTGAAGTGAACCTGGCCGAAGCGCTGGTCGATCGCATCGACGGCATGGAGCAGGTACGGCTGGTCTCGTCGGGCACCGAGGCGACCATGTCGGCGATCCGGCTGGCCAGAGGCGCCACCGGCCGCGACAAGATCGTCAAGTTCGTCGGCAACTATCACGGCCACTCGGACGCGCTGTTGGCATCCGCCGGGTCGGGTGTTATCGAGGGCCTTGACCTGGGCGAGACCGCAACGCCCGATTCGGCCGGTGTGACCGCCGGTGCGGTGGCGGACACGATCGTGGTTCCCTACAACGTCGTACCGACGCTCGATGAGTCCGTCGCCGTCGTCATCGTCGAGCCGGTCGCCGCCAACATGGGCCTGATCGCCCCCCGGTCCGGCTTTCTGGAAGGCCTGCGCTCCGAGTGCGACCGGGTCGGTGCACTGCTGTTGTTCGATGAGGTGATCTGCGGGTTCCGCCTGGCGCGAGGGGGCGCCAGCGAGTTCCTGTCGGTCCATCCCGACCTGTGGTGCTTCGGCAAGGTGATCGGCGGCGGGCTGCCGGTCGGCGCCTACGGCGGGTCAACGGAGCTGATGGCTCAGATCTCCCCCCTCGGGCCGGTGTACCAGGCCGGTACGCTGTCCGGTAACCCGCTGGCCACCGCCGCCGGGCTCGCAGTGCTGGATCTGTTGACCGTCGATGCCTACCAGCAGCTCGAGCGGACGGCGGAACGCCTCGCCAAAGGGCTGCGCCGGGCGTTTGCCGACGCCGGTGTGGAGGCGCGGGTGCCTCGGGTCGGGCCGCTCGTCGGCCTGTTTTTCGGGCCGGAATTGCCGCTCGATTTTGAGGGGGCGCGGGCGTCGGTGTCGCTCGGTCGATACCCGCAGTTCTTCCACGGCATGTTGGACGCCGGCATCGCCCTGGCACCCGGCCCCTACGAGGTGATGTTCCCGTCGCTCGCCCATCAGGACTCCGACATCGACCGGACCACCGACGTGGCCGCCTCGGTTGCCGCAGCGATGGCCGCCGGCGCCCGCTGAGGTCGTCGGTCAGGTCCCACCCGACGGCGGGGTTGCGCCGGGGTTTGTGACCGATGACTCGTGGCCTGGCGGTGCCGGTCTTCCGACAGAAACAATGACGACAAGCTGGGCTATCATCAAGGAGTCCTAGGCGGGACAGCAGTCGTGAGCACGTAGCGGGATGGACATGGCGGAACAGGTGAGGCCGCTACGTTTGAGAGGCGGCCGCACGATGGAAACCAACGCTCACGGGCAGCCCGCAGACCCACCGCTGGCCCTGCGCCGCCCGACCGTCTCGGCGGTCATCTGCACCGTCGACCGTCCGGTGCTCTTGCGTCAGGCGATCCGTTCCATGCGAGAACAGCGATACGACGGGGTGATCGAGACCGTGGTCGTCTTCGACGGAACCGCACCGGATCAGTCGCTGAACTCCGACGATGCCGAGCGGCCGGTCACCGTGATGGCCAACACACACCGCAAGGGACTGCCCGGCGGACGCAACTGCGGTGCGGCGGCTGCGACCGGCGAGTACCTGGGCTTTTGCGACGACGACGACACCTGGCTTCCCGGCAAGACCGAGGCACAGGTGGCCCTGCTCGAGGAGCGACCCGACGCTGACGTCGTGGTGTGCGGCCTTGAGGTGGACCATCGGGGCGAGCTCATTCCCCGGCCGCTGAAGACCGACGAGATCAGCTTGGGTGATCTGCTCGATGATCGTGTGATGGAGGTGGCCTTCGTCACCGCCATGGTGCGGCGTGAGGCGTTTCTGGACCCGAACCGCCTGGGCGGTGCCGACGAGCACATCCCCGGCGGCTACGCCGAGGATTACGAGTTCGTGCTCCGGGCGGCTCGCCGCCACCCGTTGCCGACCAGCCGAGCTGCGCTGGTGCGTATTGGTTGGGGCGGACATTCTTCCTTCGCCGAGCGCTGGAGGACGATCGACAGCGCACTGGGCTACCTGCTGGATGCGTTCCCCGAGTTTGTCGAGCATCCTCGAGGCCACTCCAGAGTGCTCGGCCAGCGAGCCTTCGCCGCCGCTGCGGTGCGTGATCCGCGGGCCCGCTCGCTCATCGGTGACACCCTCAGGGCCGACTGGCGTCAGCCCCGGGCCTACTTGGCGCTCGGCGTGTGGGCTCGCCTGTTGCCACCCGACCGCGTGGTGGCGGCGCTCAACCGTCGAGGGCGGGGCATATGACCGGCAACCTTGCAGCCGGCAGGCGTTCGTTCGCGGCCCGGACCGAACCATCCCCTTCCGCCGATGCGGCGGATGTGGACGAGGCGGTGGCCGTGCTCGGCGAACTGCTCGGCCTTCGACGGGCAGCCGCGGGCGATGCGGTGACCCACCTCGCGCTTCCCAACGCCACCAACCCCAAGTTCTACGTGCCGGTGACCCACCGGAAGGCGGCGGTCGCCAGCTGCCTGGCCTACAACGGGCTCCGTCCCCCGTCGATCGCCCGTCGTCGCGCTGCGGTCGGTTGGGGCCTGCGGTTCGGCCTCGTGCAGCGGATGCGGGGCACCCCGATGACCAGCGGCACTCCATCCGGCCGGTTCGCAGCGTCCGAGGGCGACCCCCCGGCTTCGCTGGTCGACGAGCTCGCTCGCCGTCTCGGATACGACGAGCTCTGCGCGGCCACGTCGCCGCGAGTGGTCGACCCGTTCTGGACTCCAACGCTTCAGCTGTTCGACCGGGCCGGAAGCCCGGTGGGCTACGCCAAGGTGGGGTGGACCGACCTGACCCGAACGCAGGTGACGGCCGAGGCCGACGCCGTCACTCAGCTGGCGGGTCTCCCGGATCGCAGTTTTGTCAGCCCACTGGCGATCGACCGCTTCAGCTGGCGCAACACCGTGGTGTCGGTGACCGCCCCGATGCCACCCGACGTGACCCGCGTGACCGAGGACGACGGACCGTTTCCGCAGGCGTTGGCCGACGTGGCCGGCCTGGACGGACCCGTGCGGATGGCGGCGTTCGGTTCCTCCGGCGGAGCCGCTTGGGCCGATCGGCTCGTCGACGACCCCGGCGGGGTGCCAAGTTGGGCGCACACGCTCTTCGCGGACGCCTGGGCGATGGCGAGCGACCAACTCGGAGCGAGCGCCGTGCTGCTCGGTCGATGGCACGGTGACTGGGTGCCGTGGAACGTCGCCCGTACCGTCAGCCAACTGTGGGTCTGGGACTGGGAGTACTCGGGGGCCGACCGTCCCGTCGGCCTCGACGCGTATCACTGGTACTACCAACAGGCCCGGATCGTCGAAGGGGCCGGCGTGGTGGCAGCGCTCGACGCAGCGTGCCTTCACGGTGCACACCACCTGGACTCGTTGGGGGTCGGCCGCGAGACCGATCCGGTGATCGCCGCCGCCCATGTGTTGGAGCTGGCGGCTCGTTCGGTGAATGCCTCCCGATTGGGGGCGCCCGGTGCCGAACGGCTGTTGGACGACCTCCCCGCCCTGTGTGAGGCGTTGGTCGCCCGCTCCAGACGAGCGGATCCGCTGCGATGAGCGAGGTCCCGCAGGGCGACGCCACAGCGCGCTCGGGTAGCGCAGAACCGGACGAGGGTTCATCCGACCAAAACCACCTCGGCGGCGTCGCCCGAGGGGGCGCACTCAACCTCGTCGGAGCGCTCGTGTACGGCGCCTCCAACTTCGCACTGCTCTGGGTGCTCAACCGCGAGCTCGGCATCACCGCCGCCGGCGTCGCCCTCGTGGCGATCGCCGCATTCAACATCCTGGCTCGGGTGGCCGAACTGGGCGCCGCCACCGGCCTCATCCGGTGGGTCTCGCGCCTTCGGGCCGAGCGCACGCCCGACCTGATCGCCCCCACGATGTGGGTTGGCCTCGTTCCGGTCACGGTGATCAGCGTGTGCTTCGCCTGGGTGCTCGGCACCCATTCGGACAGCATTGCCCAACTGTTCGCCGACGGCGAGACGGTGGGGCAACTGTCCAAGGTCCTTGCCGCGCTGGCACCGTTTCTTCCCTTTGCTGTGTTCGAGACCGTTCTGGTGTCGGCGACGCGTGGCTATGACGTGATGTGGCCCCAGGCGGCGATCGAGAAGATCGGCCGGGCGGCGCTATTGCCGATCGTCGTCCTGGTCACCACCCGTCTGGGTGGCGACGTGGTTGCGGTGGCCCGGGCCTGGGCGGCGACCAACCTGGTTGCCCTCGTCCCAGCGGTTATCGTCACCCGACGCCTGATGCAACGGGCCTGCCAAACGCCGATCGTTCCGGAAAAGCATGGCGCCGCGTCGGCGACCGCGGGAACGTCGGCGCACCTGGGCGCCCAGCGCCTCGATCGTGCGGCGTGGTTGGCGACCACCCGTTCCTTCTGGGCCTTCAGCGCACCGCGCGCCGCCGGACAAACGTTCGAGGTGTCGATCGCCTGGATCGACACGCTGCTGGTCAGCGCGCTCATCTCGACCAGCGCTGCGGGCATCTACGCATCGGGCACCCGCTATGTCCTCATCGGCGCGTTCGTCGGGGAAGCGCTCATGCAGGTGGTCGGCCCCAGGGTGTCCGGTCTGATGACGCGACATCGTTATCGGGCCACCTCCCACCTGGTGCGGACCGCCGCCGGATGGCAGACGGCGATCACCTGGCCGATGTACCTGCTCGTGATCGCGTTCGCCCCGGTGCTGCTCGGCGTCTTCGGCGAGCAGGTGCTCGCCGCCGAGGGGGCGCTGCTCGCCCTGTCGCTCGGGCTGATGGTGTTCTCGCTGTGCGGTCCGGCCGCCTCGGTGATTCTGATGGGGGGTCGCAGCTCGCAAGCGATGGGCAACGCGGCGGCCGCCGTGACGTTCAACGTCGTCGGCAACCTGTTGTTGATCCCGTGGCTGGGGATCACCGGCGCCGGCGTCGTCTGGGCGTTGACGCTCGTCCTGTCCGCCGCCTTGCCGGCTTCGCAGGCCCACCGGCAGATGCAGGTCGACATGGTCAGCAGAACCGCCCTGTGGGCCGCTGGCATCGCCACGGTGACGGTCGGTGTGCCGGCCGCGTTCTTCCGGGTGGTCGCGGGCGCCACGCCGACCGGCCTGTTCCTGGCCACTCTCGTCGGTCTCGGTGCGTTTGGGGCCGGCATGTGGCGCTTCCGAAGCGAGACCGGGCTGGACGATCTGATGGCTGACCCTGCTCAACTGAGTCCGGTCGGGCCGGCGGCCAACATCGCCGGACGAGCGGAACACCCCGCCGGCAGCGCGGGCAGTGCCCCGCTACTCGACCTGAGCGACGATTCTCGTCGCCAATTCCCCACAATGCCGGGAGGCACCGATGGACGGTGACGAAACCATGACGCTGGCGGACTACCTGAGTGTGGTCCGGAGACGGCTTTGGATCATCGTGCTCGCAGCGGTGCTCGGTGCTGTGGCCGGAGGCGCCTACCTTGCCTTGGCTCAACCCAGCTACGAATCGACGGCACGCCTGGTGCTCAGACAGGTGAGCGACAGCCCGGAAGCCGTCGGTGGGGGAGCCGTCACGGCGGCCACGCTGACAGCCACCCAGAAGAGCATCCTTCGCTCGGACGAGGTGACGCGGCGGGCGGCCAACGAGCTGGACGACGGGACGACCATGAGCGGGCTGCGGGATGCCTCGACGGTCGAGGTGGTACCCGACAGTTTGACGCTGGACGTGACCTATCAGAGTGACAAGCCGGCACGTGCCCAGGCCGGTGCCCAGGCACTGGTCGACAGCTATCTCGACGTACGAACGGATCAGGAGGAGTCTCGTAAGGCCGAGAAGGTCGACGCCCTCGACGAACAGCGCAGCAACCTCGACAAGCTGATCGAGAACACAACCGAACAACTCGAGGGGATCGACCCCCAAGGGGGTCAAGGGACCGGGTCCGTGCTCAACGCCCGGCTGACCTCACAACTTGCACAGCAGAGCAAGACACTGGCCGACCTGTCCGCATGGGAGGCGCTGGACGTGACGCCGGGTTACGTGGTCACGCCCGCCTCGCTGCCGGATGCCAGCGGCGCCCTGACCGCAGGGGTGGTGCTGATCGGGGCGGTCGCTGTTGCGACGATCCTCGGGTTTCTCGTCGCCCTCGTCTACGACTCCGCCGACCCCAAGCTCCGAAGCGCTCAGGACCTGCAACAGGTGGTCCACCCTTCGCCGATCGACATGATCGCCGACAAGAACGGTGGTGCCGGCGGACCGCGGGCTTGGCTCGGCCGGTCACATCGCGGTCGCTCCCCGGGAGAGATCAGCCAGGTCGACAGCCCAGAGGCGGAAAACTATCGCCGCCTGGCACTTCGCCTCGATGGCGGGCCAGGCCCTTGGCCTCGATATCTTCTGGTCACGTCCGCCGGAGCCAACCTGGCCGAGGAGGTGGCCGCCAACCTTTCGGTTGCGCTGGGGCGCGAGGGCGCCCGTACCCTGCTCATCTGGTCCAACCCGCGGGACGACACCTTGGACGCCTATTTTTCTGTGCCCCCCGGGCCCGGTCTGGGCGAAGTGCTGGCCGAGTCGGTCAAGATCGAGGATGCCGTGCTCGAAATCCCGGGTTGTCCGGGCCTTTCGCTCTTGCCTGTCGGGTCTCGAGACGAGGCCAGGGAGGGGTTGCACCGGTTCTCGTCGCTCAAGAAAGCGCTGGCCGACCCCGATCGTGTGCACTTCGACGAGGTCGTGATGATCGCACCCTCGGCGACGGAGTTTGCCGACGCGCTTGCGCTGGCTCCGCAGGCCGATGGGGTGCTGGTCGCTGCCGAGCTGAGGTTGACCGATCGCAACGCGCTGGCGGCGACGCTGGAAGGACTTCGCTTGGTCGATGCTCACCTCGCCGGTGTGGTGGTCCTGCGATGAACCGTCGTCGGATCGGTGGCTGATCGAGGTGGCGAAGTGGTTTGGAGCTCGCCGAGCGATCGGGGATGACCCGCTGATCATGCTGGTGGCGTCCTCGGGCGGTCACCTGTCGCATCTACTGGAGCTGAAGGATTTTTGGGGGGCCCACCGGCGGGTGTGGGTCAGCTTCGATGTCCCGGACGTGACCTCTCGGCTCGTTGACGAGGAGGTGACCTGGGCGTATCGGCCGACGACGCGCAACCTTCGCAACCTGGTGCGAAACCTGGGCCTCGCCTGGTCGGAGTTGCGTCGGCTGCGACCCGACCTGATCGTGTCGACCGGGGCCGGGGTTGCCGTCCCCTTTTTCTGGTTGGGTCGCCTACTCGGGGCCCGTACCGCCTACCTCGAGGTGTACGACCGGATCGACTCGGCCACTGTGACAGGTCGGCTGGTGCGACGGTTCACCGACGCGATGTGGGTGCAATGGCCGGAGCAGGCCTCGCTGTATCCCAACGCGAAGGTGATGGGCACGATCTGGCCCGATTCGCTTGATGATGCGGTAGTACCCGCCAACGAGGTGGACGAGTGCGCCGGCGAGGTCGGGGCGCCGGGCACGGTGTCGTCCGCTTCGGGGGCGCCGCTGATCGTCGTCACGGTCGGGACGGACTTCCATTCCTTCGATCGTCTGGTCGCTTGGGCGGCGCGGTGGGCCGACGACCACGCCACCGATGCCCGGATGGTGATCCAGCTCGGCACCGCTCGCGATCCGGGTGGTGCGGCCAAGCGGATCGATGGGGCACTCGGCTCCGCCGAGCTGCTCGCGCTGATCAACGAGGCGGATGCCGTCGTCTGCGGGGCGGGGCCGGGGACGGTGATCGACGCCTTGCGGGCTGGGGTCCGACCGGTGGTCGTCCCCCGTCGGGGTGGGCTGGACGAGGCGGTCGATGACCATCAAGTGGCCTTCGCCGCTCTGCTCAGCGAGCGCAGCATGGTCCGGACAGCGACGAGCGAGGCCGAACTGCACGCCCATCTCGACCAGCTGCTGGCGCAGCCCGGGTTGTTCGCCGTACCGCCGCTGACCAGCGGCATCAGCCCGGGAGCCGCCAACCTTTCCCGCGCGCTCGAAGCGATGCTGACATGACCAGCCCACCGGTTGTCGATGACGTCGCCCCGACGGACACGGGCGGTGTCGGTGCAGTCCAGGGCACCCGCCCGCTCGAGGCCGAGCTGGTCAATGGCGGCACACCACGTCGTCGATCCGCTGATGCCCGAACCCAGCGCGGTCGATTCGCTGATCGTTCGGCGCCCCTGCAAGGTGCTCGCAGGTACCTGGCGTTCGGCTGGCCGGTGTCGATCTGGGCCTACGGGCTCCCCGTCCTCTGGGTGCTCGGGCTGTACCCGTATGTGTGGATTCTGCCGGTGGTGAGCTTCGGACTGGTGATCGTCGCCCGCCCAAGTCGGTTCCGGATGCCCACCGGCGCGGTTGCCCTCGCCGGTTTCCTGGTCATGGTCGGGGCATCGGGCATCCACCTGAAGAACGTCGAGGGGCTGGTGCTGTTTGGGTATCGGTGGGCGATCATGGCCTCGATGTGGTGCTGTTTGGTGTGGTTTGCCAACGTGCCCCGGCAGCGGCTGCCCACCGAGGTGGTTCACCGCTGGATGGGCCTCCTCTTCGTCGGTCTCATCGCCTTCGGGTACCTCGTCCTCGTCGCCGGAACCTTCGAGGCCCCCAGCGTGTTGCAGCTCGTGCTGCCCGCTGGGATCGGCCGCGCCGGCTTCATCGACTCGGTCAGCAGCCTGCGCCTCGCCGAGGTGACCAACTATCTCGGGTACACGTTGGCCCGCCCTTCGGCGCCGATGGCCTACGCCAACGGCTGGGGTTCGACCGTCGGGTTGACGCTGCCGTTCTTCTTTTCGGCCTTCGTCCGTTCGTCGGTGCCCCGACGTCGGCGGTTCGGACACGTGATGTTGGCCTTGGCCTCGGTCCCGATGGTGCTGTCGTTCAACCGTGGCCTGTGGATGTCGATCGTCCTCATGCTGGTCTACTGGGCGGTTCGGCGAGCGGTCAGCGGCGACTGGACCGGCCTGAAGGTGGCCGCCACGGTCACCGTGGTGGCAGCGGTGACGCTGGTGGTGACACCGCTGGGCGCCTTGGCGCTCACCAAAATCGAGACCGCCACGGCGAGCAACGAGTCCCGGGGAGCCCTGTATGAGGACGCTTGGGGCGGCGCTCTGGAGTCGCCCCTGACCGGGTGGGGTGCGCCGACCCCCCGGGAGAACACCCCGCCGGTCGGTACCCACGGGCTGGTCTGGTGGATCATGTACAACCACGGGTTCATCGCCCTCGCACTGTTTTTGGTCTGGATGGTGCGGACGGCAAACATCGCGCTGCGAACGCGACGAGAGGTGGAGGTGTGGTCGGCGGTGGTCTTCCTCATCTTCGTGCTGCAGTTCGGGTTCTACGGGCTGCTCCCGCAGCTGCCGATCGTCGGGGTTGCCGCCGGGCTGGTGCAGCGGGACCGCTGGGAGCGCCTCGACGGCGAGCGCCGCACCAGGAGGCCGACGCACCGAAACGGGCCGGCGATCGCCCCCGCGTCTCCCCGCGTACAGGAACGTCCTGCGGAGTTCCGGAGGCGCGAACTTGACTGACCAGCCGGCCATCACACGGTCATTGCGAGAGCGCCTCCGCGGCCATCGCTTCGGGGACCGGCTCGCCGACGGCGCCAAAGCGGCCCTGCGCGGCTACGGCGTCGCCACAGCGTCCAGGCGTCCGCCGCCCGAACTGTTGATCATCGGCGCCAAACGGGGTGGAACCACCTCGCTGTGGCACTACCTGTCCCAGCATCCCGGCCTGCTCGCCCAGTTCCCCACGCCCAACTCCAAGGGCACCTATTTCCTGTCCGATGAGTGGCACCGCGGGGAGCGGTGGTGGCGCTCGCATTTCGCCCACGAGCGCACCCGCGCCCGGGTCGGGGCAAGGTTGGGCTTTCACCCGGTCGCCGGCGAATCGTCGCCGTACGACCTGTACCATCCGCTCGCTCCCCAGCGGGCGGCTGCGGTGGCGCCCGACGCACTGGTGGTCGCAGTTTTGCGCAACCCGGTCGACCGGGCGTTCTCGCACTGGAAGGAACGCCGTCGTCACACCGAGACGCTGAACTTCGCCGCGGCGATCGAGGCCGAGGCCGAGCGCACCGCCGGGGAGGAGGCCCGCATTCTGGCCGACCCGACCTACGCATCGTTCCCGCACCGCCATCAGAGCTATGTCGACCAGGGCCGCTATGCGCCGATGATGCGGCGGTGGTTCGATGCGTTTGGTCGGGATCGGATGCTGGTCGTGACCGCCGAGACGTTCTACGCCGATCCACAGGCGACCGTCGATCAAATAACCGACCGTTTGGGCCTGCCCCGACATGTGGTGGCCGACGTAACGCCCCGCAACGAAGCGCCGTCCGATCCGATGGACGGCGATCTACGGACCAAGCTCACCGTCGAGCTGGCCGGTGACATCGCCGCCGTCGAGGAACTGCTCGGTATCACGACCGGCTGGGGGGCATCGGGTTCGCCCGGTGGGTCGGAGGCGGGGCCGGGAGCCGAGACCGCACCTCGGTAATGGGCCGTCGCCCCCCGGAGCTTGGGGTCACTCCAGGTCGGCGAGCAGCGACTGCTTCAGCTTCCACACCGCGTCGGTGATCGACACATGGTACGTGTGAGGGTTGACCAATCGCCTCACCCCCGGGCCGAGTGCGGCCACATCGGCCACCCGCCGGGCGCCGATCTCGTCGAGGTCGTCGAGGGCCTCCTGGCCGCCATCGGAGACGATGCGCCCGCCGTCGACCACCCGAACGGTCAGCTCCTCGGCCTGCTCCCAGTCCGTAGCGCTCAGCACACGGCCGACATCCGGACGGGAGTGGTGGTGCAGCTCAACGTCCCGCCCCGGCTCGAGGGTCTCGTCCACGGTCGACAGCACATCGGCCGTGGCCATACCCCGTCGGTCGGTCACCCGCCACAGGCGCTTCTTCCCGGGGTTGAGCACCTTCTCGGGGGTGTCGGAGCGTTTGATCGCCGGCTGCCAGGCGCCGTCGCGTTGCAGGGCGACCAGCTTGTACACACCATCGAGGCTGGGGGACCCGTCGCTGGTGGTCAGTCGCGATCCGACCCCGAACACCAGGCGGTCGATCACGGCGGACGCCCGGAGACCCTCCTGGGAGGCCTCCTCCTGGATCTGGTGGGTGATCTGCCACATCGTCAGCTCGTCGAGGCGGCTCGACAACACGATCGTCGTGTCCTCGAACCCGGCCTCGTCCAGCTGGCGGGCCGCCTGAATGGCCAGATAGGCCAGGTCGCCCGAGTCGAGGCGGATGCCCACCGGCCGGTGCCCCCGCCGCCGGAGCTGCTCGAAGACGGCGATGGCATTGGGTACGCCGCTGTTCAGCGTGTCGACCGTGTCGACCAGCAACAAGCAGTCGTCCGGGTAGACGTCAGAGTAGGCCTGGAAGGCGGCCCGCTCGCCCTCGCCGAGGGCCAGGTAGGCCTGGATCATCGAATGGGCGTGGGTGCCGGAGGGGTCGATCCCGGCGGCGTACCCGGCGGCGGTGTTCGAGGTGGAGTTGGCGCCGCCGACCAGGGCGGCGCGTGTGGCGGCATCCGCACCGCGTTCGGCGGCCCGTCGCATGCCGAACTCGAGCACGGGACGCCCCAGCGCCGCCTCGGTCACCCGCGACGCCTTAGTGGCGATCAGGGTGGGGAAGTTCAGCCGGTTCAGCAGCGGGCTCTCGAGGAGTTGGGCGGCAGCTAACGGGCCCTCGACGACGGTGATCGGCGTGTTGGGGTGGACCACTCGGCCTTCGGGCACGGCGTCCACGGTGAGTGCCGAAAAGTCCAGGTCGGCGAACCAACCGAGAAAGTCGTCGCCGAAGAGTGGACCGCCGCTCGTGCTGCGATGCTCGGCCAGCGCGTCGAGGTCGGCGCCGGTCGGGCGCACCGAGTTCATCCAGCGCACGAAGGGGGCCAACCCGGCCGCTACGCAGTACCCGGCCTGGTGGCGGCCGTAGTCCGGGTAACTCCGAAAGAAGTGCTCGAAGCGAGCTGGACGATCGGCCAACCCGGCGCGAAAGTACAGCTGGGCCATGGTGAGTTGGTAGAAGTCGGTCGACAAGATCCCGTCGGTGAGCTGGGGGCCCGGGCGCTGAGGTGCCATGAGAACCAAGCTACGGGGGGACGCTCCCCGTCGGGGCGACGGTGGGGGTACCTTCCCCTCATGGGCCAGATCTTCAACATGACCAATCCCGACGACGCGCTCGGTGACCTGATTGCCGATCAGGGTGCGCCACCGCTTGACGAGCCGGTCGATGGGGCCGCCGTTCCCCGGTACGACGTCCACACGGCGCTCGTCGTTGTCGACGTGCAGAACGACTTTGCCGATGCCGAGGGCTCGTTGTTTGTCGAGGGTGGGCCCCGAGTGGTCCAACGGACCAACGAGGAGATCGCCGCAGCATCCGCCGCCGGCGCATTTGTTGTGTATGCCCAGGACTGGCACCCGCCCGCCACCCCTCACTTCGACACCGACGGGGGGACGTGGCCGGTGCACTGCGTGCGCGACACCTGGGGTGCGCAGTTCCACCCCGACCTGGTGGTGGACGGCCCGGTGGTGCGCAAGGGAACCGGGGGTGAGGACGGCTACTCCGGCTTCACGATGGCCGATCCGGAGACCGGGGCGACATCGCCGACGGGCATGGGTGACCTGCTCGGGGAGCGAGATATCGAGCGGGTCGTCGTCGTCGGGCTGGCACTGGACGTCTGCGTCAAGGCCACCGCACTCGATGCCAAGTCGCTCGGGTTCGAAACGACGGTGGTTGCCGACGCGACCGCCCCGGTGATCGCCGAGGATGGCGAGCGCACCCTCGGTCTGTTCGACAAGGTTGGCGTCGCGGTCGCCTGACCTGAAGTCGGGAGTGCGGAGTGCCGGCTGGGCGCGCTTTGGGCTCCCGACTACCAACCCTCTTCCGAAGTCGGGAGTGCGGAGTGCCGGCTGGGCGCGCTTTGGGCTCCCGACTACCCGGCGTCGACCGGATCGGTCGACTGGAGCAGGTCGACGACCGGGCCGGACGGCGCACGGTCGGAGCGACGGTAGACGGCGATGTAGTCGGTATCGGCGGCGTCGTGGCGAAGGAGCGCACGGCTGATGGCACGCGTCGCTGCCCACGCCCGCCCGTTCAGGTGGACCTTGGTGCGCACCTGGCGCTGCTTGTTGTCCTCGAAGGATTCCTCGGCGATCACGTCGAGGCCGAGGGCCGTTGCGAGGCGTCGCAGGCGCTCCGGGGCGATTGCGGGGTCGAGCACGGTGTCGAAGGGCGTGCCGTGGGCGCCGGGATCCCGGCCGAGCGCACGGCGATAGAACCACTCGTGGAAGGACTGGGGTGTGAACTTGGTGATGATCGCCTTGGGTGAGCGCACCTGTGGAACTGCGATCACCAAAACGCCGCCCGGGCGGAGCGCCCGTGCGAGCATGCCGAACACGACGTCGGGCTCCTCGACGTGTTCCAGCGTGAAGATCGAGCTGATCGCGTCGACCGATTCCGGTGCCAACTCCAACTCGTTGGCGCTGAGTATGACCGGATCGGTCACCGTCGTGTTGGCCACGAGTGCCGGCTGGTCGACGTCCACGCCGATCACCCGGGTGGCCCCCTCGAACACCACGTTGGTCTGCTGACCGCAACCCACCTCAACCACGGTGAGGCCGTTGCGGCGAAGCGGTGCGAGTGCCTCGTCGGCGGCAGCCTCCATGCGGTCGAAGATCGCCCGGCTGACCGGGTTCATCTGCCAGTGGGTCTCTGCGGGTCGTCGTTGCGCCAAGGCTGCCTCCTCAGGTTCCTCCGCTGGCCGCCCCCATTCGAAGGGTTCGGCTCGGCCGTGTATCTTCGGCGTCCCTCCGCAGTGAGTGCAAGGTGTGGTACTGGTCGTGGCCGTACCTCAACTCAATACCGGCCGCGGATGTGTTCGACGGATATCTCGATGACGACGCGATCATCGCGCTCCTTGGGCTGGCGATAACGCTCGGCGTACCGGCGGACCCCTTCGGCCACCCGGTCGGGTTCGGAGGTGACGACCGCCGGGCCCTCAAGAGACAGATAGCGTCCGCCGTCCACCTGACAGACCGAGGCCCGCCCGCCTTCGGCCAGGTTGCGCGCTTTGCGGGAGGGGGCGAACGTGATCACCCGGGCCAGGCCAAGCTCGTCATCCCAGGTGAAGCCGACCGGCACCGAGTGGAACGAGCGGTTGGGCAACAGCGTGGTGAGCGTCGCCAGGTGGTAGTCGCCGAGAAACTCCAGCGCCTCGGGGGGGACGTTTGCCGGGTCGATCATGTCCAGCGGTCTACCAGGTGTCGATGCCGGGAACCGCCCGAAGCTCGCCACTCGCTCCGGGCCGCGGCGCTTCCGGCCGTCTGGCGCCCTCCGGGTCTACTCATATCCGACCGCGTCGAGGATCGGTTGCCGAGCCGCCCGACGCGCCGGCCACCACCCGGCTGCCACACCGGCCAGCGCACCACCGGCGGCCAGCACGATCAGCTGGAGCCACGGCAGGTGGATCGTGGCGGCGGCGATGTTGCCCGACAACACGGTGAACAGGCCGGCTCCGAACCACACCCCGAGCGCACCCCCGACGAGCGTGCCGATGCCGGCCATGATGACCGACTCGGCCAGCACCAGCCGGTGAACCTGGGTTCGGGTGGCGCCAACCGATCGCAGCAGACCCAGCTCGCGGGTGCGTTCGTGGATCGAGAGATACAGGGTGTTGACGATCCCGAAGAGCGATAACAGGATCGTGAACCCCAACATCACGTACACCAGGTTGAGCGCCAGCGCGAAGGTGGCGACCGTGTCGTCGAGCCAGTCGGGAACCTCTTGTGCCTTCGCCGCCGGCGCCACCTGCTTCAGCACGTCATCGATGCGATCGACGACCACTGATGGTTCGACGCCCGGGGTGACCGAGATGTAGTACAGCGCGTCCTGACGGAACGCGACGGCGGTCACGTCGTCGAGGTTGCTCATCGGCATCAGAAAGCTGGCGGTCCCGATCGGGCCTTCGAACAGCAGCGAGATCGGATAGCCGACCGAACCGAGCTGCGGGTAGAACACCGTGATCGAGTCGCCGACCGTCCAGCCGTTGGCCCGGGCGGTGTCGGCGTCGACCGCGACGGATCCAGGTACGAGGCTGGACGGGTCCCCACCGATGAGCGGGACGTCGACCAGCGAAAAGAACGGGCCAGGGTCGATCCCCGACACCGAGGAACCGCCGGTGGGGTTGCCGTCGGCGCCGGTGACGGTTGCAGGAATGAAGCGAACCCGGGCCAGGGTGTCGATGCCCTCGGTCGCCTCGACGTCGCCCAGCACGTCGCCGGGGAGTCCGCCCGCGGTCGTGCCGCTCAGCCCGGACGACACGACGATCTGGCCCCGCAGTTGGTCCTCGAAGCCGCCCTTGACGCTGCCGACCAGTGAGGCGACGAAGACGGCCAGCGCGGTGGCGATCGCCACGCCGATGGCCAAGGCTGCCGCGGTGGCGGTGGTGCGGCTGGGATTGCGCCGAGCGTTCTCAGCGGCCATTTGGCCGACCGGCCCGCCGCGCAGGCGTAACGGGGCACCGACCACCCTCCCGACCGGTCCGATCACCAGCGGACCGACGATGAGAAACGACACCAACGTGATGGCGGCGCTGACCGAGAACACGACGGTCCTCAGGCTGACCGACGTTGCGGCCGTACCCGACACCGGGTCGCCCCCGATCAGGGTCAACCGGGCGCTGGCATCGATCACCGCAAGGGCGATCAGCCCGGCGCCGATGCCGCCCACTGCCAAGCCCGCACCGATCATCCTTCGGGGGAGGGAGCCTCGGCCGCGGTCTTCGGCCACCTCGCCCATCGCCGCCACCGGTGAGATGCGGGTGGCCCGCCAGCCGGGCACCAGCGAGGCGATCACGGTGGTGACCACGCCGACCGTCACGCTGCCGAGCACGAGGAGTGGCGTCAGCGTCGGGATCACATCGGGCAGCGTGATCACATTTCCCAGCAGCGCCAGCAACGAGACAACAGCCAGAAAGCCGACCCCCAACCCGAGCAGCGACCCGAGGGTTCCGACAGCGCTCGCCTCGATCATGATGCCGCCGAGGACCTGGGCGCGGCTGGCGCCGCATGCTCGCATCAGCGCCAGCTCGCGGGTGCGCTGGGTGATCAGGATCGAGAACGTATTGGCGATGATGATGCCGCCAACCAGGAGTCCCACGTAACCGAACACCGCCATCAGCTGGGTGAGTAGGCCGAGCGCGCCGCCGGCCTGATCCTGGGTGTCGGCGACGTAGCGCTCGCCGGTGACCGCTTCGAACCCGATCGGCAGCGTCGCGTTCACCCGGTCGGTGAGCACCTGCTGATCGATGTCCGGCTCGGCCCGCAAGGTGAGGAATGCGAACTGGCCTTCGGCACCGGTCAACTCCATCGCCTCTTCGGAGGTGAGAAAGACGACCCGGACGCCGATGTTGTCTTCGCCGGTCGAGCCCAGCCCGCCGATGCCGACGACCGTGTAGCTGCGCAGCCCGACCGCCCCCTGGAGGGCCGTCGTGTCGCCCAGTGCGATCGACTCATCGGTGGCGGTGCGCGGATCGAGCACAACCTCCTGTCGGCTTTCGGGGGCGCGACCCTCGATGATCGCCCCTTGGGTCAGGGCGGGGTCGGTCACCCAGTTGGTGACCAACGTGGGAATGAGGCCTGAGTCGACCGGTTCACCGGTAGCGCCGATGATCCGGGCGAAGCCCTGCACGACGCCGGACGCCCCTGCCACGCCATCGACGTCGCCGACCGCATCGACGAGTCCGGCGGGCACGGTCTGTCGCACCTCGGCGAAGGCCGACGTCTGCACCGAGGTTGAACGAACAACGGCGTCGGTGCCCTCGAGTGTCGAGGAGATCAACCCCTTGGCGGTGTCGGTCAGGGTGTTGCCCAAAAGCTGCACACCCGACAGGAACGCCACTCCCAGGACGACCGCAAGGGCCGACAGCGCCAGTCGGGTCCGCTGCCCGCGCAGCCCGGTGAGGGCGATCCGGATCATCGCTTGGGGCGGGAGACGCCTCCGGAGGAGCGCCGATTCAGTCGATCACAAGCTGGCACCGCAGCGTCGCCGTCCGGTCGGGCGTCGCATGCCAGTCTCAGGTGCCCAGACCTTTCATCCGGTCGAGCACGGCCTCTGCGGTGGGGCGTTGCAGGTCGCCGACCACCCGCCCGTCGACCAGAAAGATCACCTGGTGGGCATAGGCGGCGGCAACCGGATCGTGGGTGACCATCACCACGGTCTGGCCGTAGTCGTCGACCGCCGAACGCATGAAGCCGAGCACCTCGGCCCCCGAGGTCGAGTCGAGGTTGCCGGTCGGCTCGTCGGCGAAGATGATCTGGGGTCTGGTGGCCATCGCACGCGCCACCGCCACCCGCTGCTGCTGGCCGCCGGACAGCTCGCTGGGGCGATGGGACAACCGGTCGGACAGACCGACCGTGTTGACCACCGTGTCGAGCCAGCCCTGATCCGGCTTGGTCCCGCCCAGGTCGAGGGGCAGGGTGATGTTCTCCGAGGCGGTGAGCGTCGGGATCAGGTTGAACGCCTGAAAAACGAACCCCACGTGTTCGCGACGCAGCAGCGTCCGCTGCTTGTCCGACAGCGTCGAGAGGTCGGTGTCGCCGATGAACACCTGCCCCGCGGTCAGGGTGTCCAGGCCGGCCATGCAGTGCATCAGGGTGGACTTGCCGGAGCCCGACGGACCCATGATCGCTGTGAAGCGTCCGGAGGGGAAGGCCACGGTCACGTCGTTCAGTGCGAGCACCTCGGTGTCGCCGGAGCCGTACGCCTTGGTCGCACCGAGCGAGTGGGCGGCGGGTGCGCCGGCCGTCGCAACGCCGCCGGTGGCACCGGGTGGCGTCGCTGGGCCGTCGGCGGCGGGCGGCGGGGTGGCCGATGGTGGAGAGCTCATGGTGCCACGCTACCGGGCGCGAGGGACGGTCGACGTTCCGGAACGACGCCGACGCCGGTGCGAACGTAGTCTGGGCCCGTGCAGTGTCCGACGTGTGGAACCGAAGTTCCACCCGGAGCGCGTTTCTGTCCATCGTGTGGGGCGTCGGTCAGCGCTCCGACCGAGGAGCGCCGGGTGGTCAGCGTGTTGTTCGCCGACCTGGTCGGGTTCACCGGGCTGTCCGAGCAGCTCGATCACGAGCAGGTCAAACACCTCGTCGACGGCGCCTTCGAACGGTTGGTCCACGATGTCGTCAGCTTCGGTGGGCGGGTGGACAAGATCGTGGGCGATGCGATCGTCGCCTTGTTCGGAGCGCCGGTGGCCCACGAGGACGACGCCGAACGGGCTGTGCGGGCCGCGCTCCGGATGCAGGCGAGCCTCGAGGAGTACGCCACCGAGACCGGGGTCGAGGTTCGCATGCGGGTGGGGGTGAACACGGGCGAGGTGTTGGTTGGCGCCCTGCGGGCCGGCGGCGACTACACGGCGATGGGCGACGTGGTCAACGTCGCCGCCCGGCTTCAGACCTCGGCAGATCCGGGTTCGGTGTTGGTGGGTGAGCCCACCCGACATGCCACCGAGGACGCGATCCGTTACGAGTCCCGCGGCAAGTTGCTGGTGCGGGGCCGCGACCAGCCGGTCGACGCCCACCTGGCGCTCGAGCCGGTTGCCCGACCCGGCGAGCGGCCGTGGTCGCCGCGCGTGCCGCTCGTCGGACGTCACGCCGAGCTGGCCCTGCTCGGCGATGCCGTGACCAACGCCATCGATCGACGCCGGGCGATGGTGCTGCTGCTCAGCGGCGATGCTGGGGTCGGCAAGAGCCGCTTGGCCGACGAGCTGGCCGACCGCGCCGCCGGGGTCAACGGAGCCCGCGTCCTCACCGGCCGGTTCATTCCCTACGGCGAGGCCAACCAGTGGTCGGCCATCGCCGAGGTGCTGCGCCAGGGGCTGGGGCTTGCCGAGGAGGCGAGCGAAGCTGAGGCGAGCGAGGCCGCCACCAGCTCGATCGCTGCGCTGCTCGACCCGGTCATCGACGGCAACGATCTCGACGGCGTGGTCAACGGGGTGCTCCACCTGATGGGCTATGACAGCCCGCTGCGCGACACCGAGCCCAGCCGTGCCCGCGTCGAGGCCACCCGGGCGCTGGTCAGCTACATGTCGGCTTCCATTCGGCGGGGGCCGATCCTGGTGCGTCTGACCGACCTGCACTGGGCCGACGACTCGGTGTTGGCACTCCTCGACGAGCTGGTCGAGCGCCTGGCTGCCACCCCGCTGGTCGTGCTGGCGACCGGTCGACGATCGCTGACCCGACGCTGGTCGCCCCGCGCCGGTCGGCACGACATCCTGGTGATGAACCTCGACCCGTTGGGGCCTGACGACGCGCTGGCGCTGTTGCGACGCCTGAGCCGGGATCAGGACCTCAGCGGCGAGGTGGCAACGGTGCTACTGGAGCGCAGCGGAGGTAATCCGCTGTTCCTTGAGGAGCTCGTGCGCTTCGTCCAGCGTCAGGCCGAACTGGAACCAGCCTCAGCCGATCGGCCGGGCGTGCGCTCTGACGGTCTGCAGTCCCTCCCCGAGCTGCCCGACACGCTGCGGGGGTTGCTCTCCGCCCGGATGGACGCGTTGGAAGGAGGGGAGGTCGAGGTGGTGGAGGACGCAGCAGTCTGGGGTCCGACCGGCTCGCTCATCGTGCTCGAGGAGATGGGCCGGGCCAGGGGGGTCGAGGCCGAGCGGATGTCGGAGACGCTTCGGCGTCTGGCCCAGAAGGATGTCCTGGTGCTCTCCGGCGGTGACTGGTGCTTTCGCAACGACGTCTTGCGCGAAGTGGCCTATGGGCGCCTGACGAAGACCGAACGGCTGCGCCGCCACCGCGACGTCGCCACCTACTTGAGTGCGCTGGCCGACACTCGCGACGCCGACGATGGCCTGGTGGAGACCGTTGCCCGCCACTACACCGAGGCGGCTCTACTGCAGCGCAGCCTGTTGGGGGCCGACCAGGTCGACCCGGAGCTGGACGAAGCGGCGCTCGCCTGGACCGAGGATGCCGCCGAACGGGCCGAGGCCGGTGCCAACTGGTTGCTGGCCGACCGGCTGTTCGGCCGGGCGATGGAGGTACTCGGCGACGAACAGGCCGATCGTCGGGTGGCCTACCTGCTCGGCCGGGCCGGCGCCCGCTTGCAGCGGTGGGCGATCGAGGAGGCCGGGGCCGACCTCGACGAGGCCGGTGCGTTGACCGACTCCCACCCGGTGGCCGAGGCGAGGGTGCACTTGTTGCGCGCCGACCTTGAGCGACGTCGGGGTCGCTTCGAGCGGGCCGAGCGTTTGGCCGAAGGAGCCCGCCGGGCGTTGCAGCGGGTGGGGGCGACCGCAGAGCTGGCGGAGGCGTTTCGGATGCTGGGGATGATCCGGTTGTTCAGCGGCGCCGTCGCCGAAGCCGAGGCACCGGCTACCCGAGCCTTGGAGCTGTACCGCAAGCTGGACAATCCGCAGGGCGAGGCCTGGGCGACCCAGCACCTGGCATGGATAGCGTTCATGTTGGGGCGGATCGGGGAGGGCGAGCGGCGCATTGAGGCCTCGGTGCGCATGTTCGAGGCGGCCGGGGACCGCGCGGGCATGATGTGGTCGCTGGGCCTCGAGGCCAACCTGTTGTTTCACAACGGGTTTATCGAGGAGGCCGCCGAGGTGGCCGAGGTTGTCTTCGAGGAGGCCCAGACCAGCGACGACATCTGGGCCCAGGGGATGATGATCTCCGTTCTCGCCCAGGTTGAGCTGTGGCGTGGCCGCACGTCGGTGGCGGTTCGGGGTGCTGAGCGGGCGGTCGAGCTGCTCGAACCGCTGGGCGATCCGTTCGGGCTCACCCAGGCACGCGTGTTGCTCGGCCGCGCCCTGGTGATGGCCGGGCGCGTCCAACATGGGCTCGCCGAGCTCGATCGGGCTGCGCGGGAGAATGGCGACAAGCTGACCAATCAGTTTGTCGCCCAGCCGTTGATCGAGGCGCTGATCGGCGATCTGGCTGCCGGTACGGCGCGGCAGCTGTTGAAGGATCAGCCGGCGGTTCGCAACGTCGGCTCGCTCGAGGTGATGACGGCGGCGGTCTTGGCGCTTATCTGCGATGGGGCCGACGAGGAGGCACGTTCGGAGTTACTGGGCTTCGCGGTGGCCGCGTCGGTCGGGTCGGGCCTCGGCGATTTGATGGGAGGTGGACGTCCGCTGGCGCCCTGGCGCAGCGACCTGGAGTTGCTGCGCAACGGCCAGCTCCACCGCGGCATGGCCCAGGGCAGCACCATTTCGTTCGACGGCGCGGGCAACGAGGGGGGCGAACTCCACGAGGTGGGTTCGGCTCGTCGATTCGGTGGCGTGCACGGGGCCCGAACCCGAGACGACATTCGTCGGGTCAGCGCCCAGATGGAGCGCCCGCCGAGTTGGTCGTTGCACCCCCAGCACCGAGTGCCGAGCGACCCCGACCCGGCGACCGTCGATCGACTGATCGAAGCCGACACGCCCTACCCGCCGGATGCCCCTCTGCTCGACCCCGACCAGGGCCATCCCGATGCCAACGACGCTGATCGCAGTGACCCCGATGTCAACGGCACCGATCCCAGCGACACGGTGCCGGCGGTCAAAGCCGCTGATTCCTTCGACTCGGTCGGGCACGACGATCGTCCGCTCGGCGAGCCCCTTTTCGCGCTCCCCCCGTCCCTTGGTTCGGTCGCCGATGACGCTGGGATGCCGGAGATCGGCCTCACGCCGGAACTGCTCCAGGTCGCCGCCCGCTATCCCGCGATCGGTGCGGTTGCTGCGTTGGCTGAAGCGGTGGGCGATCAACCCGAGCGGGCGGAGACGTTGTGCAGGACGGTGGGCCGCTCGAAACGAGCGACCTACCACGACGGTGCGCTGGCCCTCCTGTCGGTTGGCGTGGCGGCCGCTCGAACCGACCGGCCGACCGCCGCCATCGAGGCGGTGGAGGGGGCACGGGCGCAGGTGGCTCCCACGGGCGACCGCTTGTTGGGGGCCATCGTCGCGTTGGGCGCGGCCGAGATCGCCACATCGGTGGGCGACGACCGGGCCGAAGCGTGGGCGCGGTCGGCCGACCTTGCCTGGGAGGATCTGGCGGTCAAACCCAAGGGCTGGCGTCGCCTGTGGCGTCGGGTGCTGCCCTGAAGCTGGGTGATCCGATCGACAAGCCGCTCGGATCACCACGGCTCCTCCCCCTCAGCCCCCGGCGAGTCGGCCTCGTCGAGGATGCTGACTGACGGCGGTCACGCCCGCAGGCGTGACCGCCTCAATAGTCGACCAAGTTAGTCGGGTAGTAGCTCCATCTCAATTCTTGACCAGATATGTCGACTTTCGGGCTGAGCGTCACGGTGAGGTGGCGGACTCACGTCGGAGTGTGGCGAAACCCGGTGACCCATGACATGCTTACTTTTGCTAGCACTGAGTTGACTCCAGTTGCCACGCTAGCTATAGTTAGCATCGTTACATCGAAGAGCAAGCGGCTCGGCAAACGCCAGGGCCCGCCAGGAGGCACCAAAATGAGCACCACCATTCTCGACCGAGTTGTTGAAGTTGAAGACCAGATCGTCGACTCGATCGGCCAGGTCAAGGAGCCGGTCGTGAGCGCCACCGAAGCTGCGACCAAGTTCGTCCAGGAGCGGGTTGAGGTCGCACTGCGCCCGGTCCCGATGGCCGAGAAGCTCCCGACGCCTGAAGAGGTGCTGAACGCGCAGTTCGACTTCGCCAGCAAGCTGCTCGTCACTTCCAAGGACGTGGCCCTCGCCGTGGCCAAGGCCGCTGCGCCCGTCACCAACAAGTGGCTGGACCGCAAGCCCAAGCCCGTGCGCGCCGCCAAGAAGAGTGCCGCCTGATCGGCTGGGGTGAGTCCGAAGGGGCTTACCCCATCATTTCTGGAGTTCGGGGACCTACCCTCCCCCCCCTCGGGTCCCCGAATCTCCATCTCGTTCGCACTCCGTTCTCCCCCCTTACGTGACGTGCGAGCGCTGACCGGCCCCCCTCAGTGGGGGCCGGTCGTCTTTTTGGATCGTCCTTGCCGTCTGCCGAACCGAGGAGCCCGCGCTTCGGCACACGGCCCTCCGTTCGTGTGGTCGGGGACCCCTGGGCTTGACCCGTCGCCCAGTCAGCGGAGCTCCGCCGCCACGCGTTCGCCGATGGCCAGACTCGCCGTCGCCGCCGGGGAGGGCGCATTCAGCACGTGGGTGATCCGGCCGACCGAAGCGATCACGAAGTCGTCCTCCAGGCCGCCATCGCCGCGCAGAGCCTGGGCTCGCACCCCGGCGGGGGACGGCTCCAGATCGCCTGCCATGATGCCAGGCACCAGCTCGGCGACCGATGCGGCAAAGCGCCGGCGCGAGAGCGATCGGGCTACCTCATCGAGGCCGACCCGCCAGTACCTCCCGGCCAGGTGCCACACCGGAGGTTTGGCCAACAGGCGAGCCACCTCCAACGGATCGATTCGGCCCCAGCGGTACCCGTCCCGGGCCAGTGCCAGCACCGCGTTGGGTCCAGCGTGCACTTCGTCGTCGACCCCGCGGCTGAGGTGCACCCCCAGAAAAGGCAACTCGGGGTCGGGCACCGGGTAGATCAGTTCCCGCACCCACCCGGCGGCACCGGGCCTCAACCGGTGGTATTCCCCCCGAAACGCCACGATGCTCAGCCGCTTCGTGGTCGAGCGGGCCTTGCCAGGCGGATGCCGGGTGGTAGCGCCCGTTCCAAGGCTGGCGTCGGCGTCGGAACCTTCGCTACCCGATGATGCCCGGCACGGTCGATGGGTCCGGCGCTCGAGGCGGTCGGCCCACAGGCCGGCGCAGGCCACCACCTGCCCGGTGCGGACCGTGCCGTGGTCGGTGTGAACGCTCACGCCGCCGCGTTCCTCGGCCAGCTCCAGCACCCTCCAGCCCAGATGCACTGCGTCCGGACCGATCTCGGCCAACGTCGCCGCCACCTGCCGGTAGTCGATCACTCCGGTTGCCGGCACGAACAGCCCGGCCTTGCCGACGGCATGGGGCTCGTGCTCGGCGATGTCGGCCGGCCCGAGCCGTTCGGCCGCCACACCGTTGGCTGCGCCCCGTCGCGCCAGCTCATCCAGGGCCGGCAGCTGTTCGTTGCGCGTGGCAAGCACCACTTTGCCGCCGATGCGATGGGCTACGCCGTGCTCGCCGGCAAAATCCACCATTGCCCGCTGGCCTCGCACCGCCAGCTCGGCCTTGGCCGAACCCGGGCGGTAGTACAGCCCGCTGTGCAGGACTCCCGAGTTGCGTCCGCTCTGATGGTGGGCCAATTCGGCCTCTTGCTCCAGCACCATGATCGTCCGAGTCGGAAACCGCTGGCGCGCAGCCCAGGCCACCGCCAGGCCCACGATTCCTCCGCCGACGACGACCATGTCGGCATCCACCGGTTCCAAGCTGGGCGTCATCTCCTCAGTCTGCCCGCCTTGGCGATGCCGGGCAGCAGGAGTTGCAGCGCTGGGTCTCCCTGTCTCCTGCTGCGCCGGGTGTGGGAGGGGATCTTCGTCGTTGCGACGACACGAAGCTGCCTTGAGGGCCAGAGCGGGGCGTGCCCGTGCAACCGAGGCACCGATGCGACACTGGTGGACATGGCCAACGGTCGGTTCGCCCCCAGCCCCTCGGGCCCGCTGCACGTCGGCAACCTGCGCACCGCGATGCTGGCCTGGTTGTTCGCCCGCAGCACTATCGGACGCTTTGGCATGCGCATGGAAGACCTGACCACCGGTGCCGCGCCGGTGGCCGAGGCCGAGCAGCTGGCCGATCTCGAGGCGCTCGGGCTGGACTGGGACGGGCCGGTCACCCACCAGTCAAAGCACTCCGAGCGCTATCGGGCTGCGTTGGCCGAGCTGGACGCAGGCGGTCGTATCTACCCCTGTTTTTGCACCAGGCGGGAGATCCGCGAGGCCGGCGCGGCACCGCACGGCGAAATTGACCTGCACCGATACCCGGGTACGTGTCGGTCCCTCGGCGCAGCCGAGCGGACTCGCCGGGCTGAGTTCCGCTCTGCGGCACTTCGGCTGGATGCCCAAGAGGCAGAGGTGAGCGTGGTCGATCGCCTGCTCGGGCCGCTGACCAGCGTGGTCGACGACTTCGTGCTGCAGCGGGGCGACGGGGTGGCCGCCTACAACTTGGCAGTCGTCGTCGACGATGCGGCCGAGGGTGTCGAGGAGGTGGTGCGCGGTGACGACCTGTGGCCCTCCACGCCCCGACAGGTGTTGCTGGGTCGCCTGCTCGGGCTGCCCACCCCGGCGTTTGCTCATGTGCCGCTGGTCCTGGGGCCCCTGGGTGAGCGCTTGGCCAAGCGGGACGGTGCGGTCACGCTGGCCGATCGGCGGGCGCTGGGCGAGAGCCCCGATGATGTGCGCGGGCGGCTGGCCCGCAGCCTCGGCCTGACCGAGAGGGGGGAGTGCCCAACGATGGTCGATCTGCTCGATCGCTTCGACCCGGCTGCATTACCGGCGGAACCATGGACCTTCGATCCGAGCGGTGATCAACCCGCCGTTGACCCTTTTGCTTAATGCCATTAGGTTTCCTAGGTGGCATTGGAAACAGACCGGCGAACCCGCAAACGGCTGGCACGACGGCGGGAGTTGCTCGACATCGCCGCAGACCTGTGGGACGAAGGTGGTCCCGAGGCGCTGACCCTGGCTGCGATTGGTGAGCGAGCCGACCTGACCGCCCCGTCGCTGTACACCTACTTCCCCTCCAAGTCCGCCATCGTCGCCGCCCTGCAGCGGGATGCGTTGGAGGTGTTGGCCCAGGCCGCCCGGGAGGCGGTCGACGCCTGGAGTGCCTCCGACGGGTCCGACCCGCACGTGGTCGCGCTGGGCCGCCTGGTCGCCTTTTCGGACCTCACCATGCGGGCACCGACCGAACACCCGCTGGAGTTCGGCCTTCAGCAACGCCTGATGGCCAGCCCCGGCCTGGAGGACCCCAACGACGCGGCCGGCGTACTGCCCGCAGCCTTCGAGGCGCTGGCGGTTCCCGCTGCTCTGATCGACCAGGCCGTCGAGGCTCGGGCCGTCGATGCCACCGATCCGGAAACGATGTTGGGGGCAGCCGATTCGTCGACGGTGCGGGCCGTGCGCTGGTTGGCGGCGCTGCACGGCGCGTTGGCGGTCGATGCGCTGCCCGTGGGGGTTCCGGCCGACGGCCACACCATGGGGCGGCTGCTCACCTGCGACCTGCTGCGGGGCTGGGGCGCCGATGCCGAACGACTCGTCGATGCGCAGGCCCTGGCCGACGACTGGAGACACCGATGACCGAGATCCTGTTGATGATCGTCGCCTTCGTCGGAGGGTGGATCGGGTGGACGCTGGCCGAATACGTCCTGCACCGCTTCGCCATGCATGCCCTGGGTGGCAAGGGCATCATGAGTCGGGAGCATCTCGAACACCACGTGACGTCGTCGTGGTCGTTCGATCCCGTCATCCTGCTTGCCTGGGCGGGCATTTTCCTTGTCGGGTGCGCCGTCTGGATACCGCTCACCCGCCTGGCCGGTGCCAGCTGGCCGGTCGCCGCGTCGGTGGCCGTCGGCTGGGGGGTGGGGTACTTCTTCTACGAGTTCTTCCACGCCCGGGCCCACCTCGTTCCACCCACCGGCACCTACAGCACCTGGCTGCGCCGCCATCACTTCCACCACCACTTTGGCCACCCCATGGCCAACCACGGGGTCAGCGTCATGTGGTGGGACCGGGCGTTCGGCACCTTGGAGCGTCCCGACACCGTCCGGGTTCCCCGCCGCCTGGCCCTGCCGTGGTTGGTCGATGACTCCGGCGAGCTGCTGCCCGAGTTCGTTGACGACTACCGGTTGGTCGGCTCGGCAGACGCGGGCGAGCGGGAGGCCATGTTGGACCGTGCCCGGGCGTTCGCCTCGGTGGCGCCGGTCGACTGAGCCGAGTGACCGGCGGTTATCGACCTTCCAGGAACTGCTGGTAGCGCCACTCCAGGCGATCCCGGTTGGGTCGATCAACCCGTTTCTTGGGAACGACGCGCAGCGGTTTGCGGTGCAGCGCCTGGATCCCGTGCTGGAGCATTGGCCCGTCCACCTCGTCGAGCAGGTCCTCGTTCACCTCAACCACGAGGTCCGGGCGGACGCCGAGGAAGCGGGCGTCGTACGCGGCGTGGTGGATCTTGCACAGCGAGAGCCCGTTGGGCGTGATTGCCAACCCGTCCGGCTGATCGTCGGGGACGATGTGGGCGGCGTCGAGCAGGGGTGAATGCCGAAGCGCGCACATCGAGCAGCGCTGGTCGTAGGCGGTGAGCACCCGGGTACGAAAGCCGTGCTGATGCAGACGGGTCTTGGCCGACCGCACGGCGTAGGAGCGGCCGTCGATCTCGGCGGGAACCCCGCGCTGAGCTGTATCGCCAGGTTCACCCGGCGCTGCCGCGATGACGAGGTCGACCCTGAGCTCCCCCGGGTGGTCCCCGCTGACGTACACCGGGAACTCCGCCAGGTACCGGCCGCTGCTGACGCCGTAGAGGTACACGAGGGGAAGTCGGTGTTCCCAGGCCCGACGGAGCGCCCGATTGGTCCACAGGTCGGGGTCCTCGCCCTGGTAGGCGTAGGACAGCCGACTCTCGTCGATCCAACGGTCGAGGTAGGGAGGGGGTTGACCTGCGGGTGGAGCGGTCGTCATGACCGAGATCGGGGCGTCGAGCGACCTGGGCTTGTGGATCCCGAGGCCGCTGGACATCACACCAATTCGGTGACCGTCGACGTCGATACCCTGCTGGAGCTTCTTGGCCGGGAGCGCGTCGGGATGAGCTTTGGACAGCTCGGCCAGCCAAGCGAAGACCTGCGAACGCACCCTGTGCTCCCACTCCAGGTCCATTTTGGGACGCTACTTCGCAGCCGCAGGTGACGGCGCCCTGTTGGGGTGCCTCGCTTAGACGTCGAGGACGGCCGGGTCGACCAGCTCGGAGTTCTCGAGCAGAAACGCCTTGCGGCGGGCGACGTCGCTGCCCATCAGCACTTCGAAGCGGTCGGCCGCACGGGTGGCCTCCATGGCGTCCTCCATCGTGAGGCGACGCAGGATCCGGTTCTCGGGATCGAGACACGTTTCGAACAGCTCGTTGACGTCCATCTCCCCCAGGCCCTTGAAGCGCACCCAGTTGAGCTTTTCGGTGTTGCGGCCGCTGGCGGCCAGCTCGGCGGTCAGAGCGTCACGTTCGGCATCGCTGAAGGTGTAGCGCACCTCGTCGCCCACCTTCACCGAGTACAGCGGTGGCTGTGCGGCGAACACCCGTCCCGCCTCCAGCAGCGGTCGCATGTAGTGGTAGAAGAGCGTCAACAGCAGGCAGCGGATGTGGCTGCCGTCGACGTCGGCATCGCAGAGGATGATGATGCGGCCGTAGCGGGCATCGTCAAGGTTGAAGTCACGGCCGAACCCAGCGCCGATGGCAGTGAACAGTGCCTGGGCCTCGGCGTTCTCCACCACCTGCTTCATGGTGGCCTTGCCGGCGTTGACCACTTTGCCGCGCAGCGGCAGCACCGCCATGTTCTCAGAGTTCCGCCCCGCCTTGGCCGGGCCGGCCGCCGAGTCGCCCTCGACGATCAACAGCTCGGCGTCCATCCCGTGGGTGCGGCAATCGGCCAACTTGTCGGGCATGCCGGTTGCGCCGAGCTTGGCGGCTTTGCGCCGAGCGTCGAGCGTCTGTCGCGCTGCTACCCGGTTGATCACCGCTTGGGCCAGCTTCTCGCGCACCGCCGAGATGTGGCTCTTGGCGCCGCCGCCGTCGAACCAGGTCACCATGCCGTCCTTGGTGATCTCGTAGGCGATCGATTGCACGCCCGGCGTGCCCAGCTCGCCCTTGGTCTGGCCGCGAAACTGGGGCTCGGGCAGCGTCACCTTGAGGGCGGCCACCAGGCCCTCCTGCACGTCGCCCTTCTCGGCGCGGCCCTTGCCCTTCTTCTCGAGCGCCGCCAGCTTGCGCAGGCCGGGCAGCAGCGTGTCGTTGACCGCTTTGGTCAGCGCTCGTTCGAACCCAGCGACGTGGGTGCCGCCCTCGGCGGTGGGGATGGTGTTGACGAAGCTGACGACGCGGGTGTCGTAGCCCTTGACCCAGCGAAGCGCGAGGTCGACCTCGCAGGTTCGTTCGGTCTCGGTCAGCTTGCCGTCGACGGGGACCTTCTCGGTGAAGGTGCCCTCGCCGCGGATGGTGATCACCTCGCACAGCGGATCGCCGATCGACAGGTAGTCGACAAAGTCGGCCAGCCCGCCCTTGGCCGAGAACTCCTCGGGTTCGGGTGGGTTGGTGCCGCGCTTGTCGGTCAGGCGCACTTTGAGGGTGGGGACCAGGAAGCACACCTCGGCCACGTGGTCGCGCACCCGTTCGTGGTCGATGCGAGCATCCGGGTCGAAGATGTCGGTGTCCGGCCAGAACCGCACCCGCGTGCCGGTGCGTCGGGCCGGGATCTTCTTGATCTTCTCCAGCTTGGACGAGGGGGTGAAGCCGCCGCGTGGCCCGATATGACCCGGGCGTCGCTCGACGAAGGCCAGACGCCAGGTGGCGCCGTCGAGGTCGACCTCGACGACCAGTTTCGTCGCCAGTGCGTTCACCACCGATGCGCCCACCCCGTGCAGCCCGCCCGAGGATCCGTAGGCGCCGGAGCCAAACTTGCCGCCGGCGTGCAACTCGGTAAACACGACCTCAACGGCGGTGCGGCCGTCGGCCTTCTGGCCGGTGGGGATGCCCCGCCCGTTGTCGGACACCTCGACCGAGCCATCCCGATGCAGGGTGACCTCGATCAGGTTGGCGTGTCCGGCGGCGGCCTCGTCGACCGCGTTGTCGATCAGCTCCCACACAAGGTGGTGCAGGCCGGACGATCCGGTTCCCCCGATGTACATGCCCGGGCGCTTGCGGACCGCTTCGAGGCCCTCGAGCACCTCGATGTGAGAAGCGTCGTAACCGGATTGGGTGGTGTCGTCGGCCATCGGGGGCGAGGGTCTCCTGGGCGTGATGAGGGTGCGGTCGGGCGAGATCGGCCCGGAGCTGGGCGCAGGCCGACGAACGGGTGTTCGTCGACGAGGCTACTCGCTTCGTTGGCGCTCAAGTCCCATCGGGTTGGGAAACGGCACCTCGCCGGAGCGCTGGATTGCGTCGGCCAGGGGCCCCAATGCCTGCTCCAGCCGGTCGAGATCGGCCGGGTCCCGGTGGGCAAAGGCTCCCCAGGCGGCCCGATCGGTGGCGGCCTCCACCCGCAGCAAGGTGTCCTGCCCCAACATCGTGGCCTGACCATTCTCATCGAGCAGTTCCATGCCGGCCAGGACAAGGATTTCGCGTTGCCACTCTTCGGGTTCCCAGGCCCGGGCGCTGCGGAGGGTCTCGGCGGGGATACGACCCACACCTACCTGTAACAGGTTGGCCTGAATCCCGGTGAGCCCCTCGGTGACATACGCAGCGATGTGCCCGTCGCCCCGGTGCTCGCGCAGCAGGGTGGCTCCGCGCCACAGGTCCTCGATCGGCTCGCCCGTCCGATCGACGGTCAGGTTGGCGGCGAAGAGCCCGCGCCCGTCGACGGGTGCACCCTCGCCCAGGTCTGAGAGCTGATCGGCGAGCCATTCCAACGTTGAATCGTCGATCCCGGGCCCGCTGCCGTCCGTCGACCAGATGCGACGAAGAGCGGCGGCCGAGCCAGAGCGGCGCGCTGCCAACATCGCTTCCGGCGAAGTGAGGTTCCAGGCCTCGGGCAGGGCCCGGCCAATGCGTCGGGGGTGGAAGTTGGCGAACAGAGCGACCACCGGAGCGGCCGTCACCGTGCCCAGCGGAGCAGCCCGGCTGGCGACGTAACCCATCCAGAAGCCTTTGGTGCCCGCTTCGGCGTACCCAGCCAGTGGCTCGGGGGAGAAATAGGCCACGGCATGGATCGGTTCCAGCAGGTGCCACAAGCGCCGGGCGCGTTCGCGATCGGTGGGATAAAGCCGATCCTGGCGGGATGCGCTGGCCACGCAAGCACTTTACGACCCCGACGCTTTCGTGCGTCGCGTGCCCACGTTGCGCTTCGTCGGTGACGCACACAGTGAGCAACTGCGTCGGTCGTGACGTTGGTGCAGCGTCGACGCAATCGTGAGCAGTTGGAGGTCTGCGGGGTCGTCGCGTGCCATCGCAGCCGTGAGCCTTGTCGGGTGCCGCGTCGGCCCGGTCCGGGCCGCCTTGCCGAGCGACCACGGCAGTGCCAATTGACCATGAGTAGCGTCACGGTGGTGATGGAACTGACGTGGTGCCGTGGGGTGTACCCCGATTCAGCCAACCGGATGGTCGTGGCGGTTACCCGGCCGGACGGTTCGGTGCTGCCGGACCCACGCTGCGATCCCGATCGTCGGGCGTTCGTGCGTTCGGCGGCCAAGCCCGCCCAGGCGGTGGGGCCGGTGCTCGACGGCACGCTCGAACGCTTCGGCCTCGACGAACGTCATTTGGCCGTCGCCTGCGGTTCGCACAACGGCAGCGAGGTGCACACCTCCTTGGTCGTCGAGATCCTCGATGCCGCATCGGTACCCCACGATGCCCTGACCCCGGGCGACGACGGCCAGGGCGGGCCCTTACAACACCAGTGCTCCGGCAACCATGCCCTGGTGCTGGCCTGGTGCGCCGCAAACGGTTGGCCGGTCGACGGCTACCTCCAGTCCGACCATCCGGCGCAGGCGGCGATGGACCAATGGGTGACCTGGTGGCTGGGGGTTGAGCCTGAGCGAGCGCCCGACGGGTGCGGCATGGTGGCCTACCGGGTCGCGCTCGCTGATTCTGCCCGTGCCTTCGGACGTTTGGCTCGTGCCGCCGCGGAAACCGTCGACGACATGCGGGCGACGTTTGTGCTGCCTTCTGAACACACGACCACTCGGTCGGTTAGGGCGGAGCCTTCCAGCAGCACCGGTCGGGGGGGAGCTCACCGCTCTTCTGTGGTGGGCGACGAGGCCGAAGCGTGGGTGGCCCTGGGGCGCTGCGGAGCGGCGATGGCGGCGCACCCTGAGTTGGTGCGCTGGCCAGGACAGCTGGATACCGAACTGATGTTGGCCGCTGGTGACGAAGGCCTCGTTGCCAAATGCGGCGCCGAGGGTTTCTGGGCCTGCGGCACCGCTGACGGTTGGGGCCTGGCGCTGCGGGTCCTCGATGGCGCTGTCCGGGCCTGGCCTCCGGCCGGCATGTGGGCGGTTCGAACTCTCTTAGCCGACGTTCTGGATTCGGACCTGGCCACGCCGGCCCTCGATGCGATCGCCGATCCACCAGTGCTCGACGGCAAGGGCGCGACCGTCGGTGGCCTGGCGGTCACCGACGCCCAGAGGTGACTGGGCTACGGACACCCTCTTCAAGTGGGGGTGGGGCCCGTGCACGATGGCGCATGCTGCCCGCAACCTGTTCGTCCGCATCGCGCCCTGCGAAAGTCTGACCGCCGACTTTTGCATGAGGGCCATGCATAAGTCGGCGGGGTGCCTCTTGCATGCCGGTCCCAGGGTCGTCTGGGTCGGCTGACTCGTGGACGCCGATGGGCCGATGGGTGCAGTGGTGCCCATCCGTGGTGCCCATCCGTGGTGCCCATCCGTGGTGCCCATGAGTAGCCATGTGCCGGGGCCAGCGGCAGGTTGACGGCCCCCGGCCTGGGCCACCTACCAGCGGGGGATGGCCGACCATCAGCGGCCTGGGCCACCTACCAGCGGCCTGTGCCGATTCCCAACCAGCGTCGGGTGGTCGCATGGCTGATCAGGTCGCGTCCGGTGATCTCCAGCGTGAGCGGTTCGGGGCTTGTGTCCGGACGGGAGGGGTTCTCTTCCTGGCCGACGACGACCAGGCGTCCGTTCTCGGGGCCGACCCAGGCCCAATCCAGGCGCTTCTCGCCGCGGAACTTGGTGAGGCGCACCCCGCCGGTGGCCCGGCCCTTGGCCGGGAGTGCGGCGACGTCGGTGGCCTTGGCGGTTTGGGCGTCGGTCACGCTGATCACCACCGCTCCTGGCACGACCGGACCTGCACCGACCACGGTCGCCCCGGAGGTCAGCTTCATGCCGGCCACCCCGCCGGCGGTCCGGCCCTGAATCGCAATGTTGGCAGCCGAGGTGCGCAGCGCCTGAGCATCGGAGGCCACGATGACGACGTCGGTATCGTCGTCGGCCTCGAAGGCGTCCACCAGGGAGTCGCCGTCCTTGAGCTTCATCGCCGGCTGTCCCGGGCGGGTCCCGACCAGCTCCTCGATGGTGATCCGCTTGGCTTGGCCACGGGCGCTCACCAGCAGCAGGGGTGCCGAGGCCCCGCCGAGATGGTCCCCTCGAGCGGGAGCGACGAGCCGCAACAGCACCTCCCCGCGCTCCAGGCCGAAGGCGTCGCCGACCGAGCTACCCCGTGACCTTCCGGCGACCGCATCGATCTCGGCGACGCTGGCCGAAACGGCTCGGCCGCCCGACGTGATCCCCCACACCGTCGCCTGGGTGGACGCGGTGACCCGATCGATCAGCACGTCGTGGCGGCCGAATGACGCCGCCTTGGGTCCGCCGACCGGCTCTACGCCCACCACGCCGGAACTGGACAATGCGACAACGCAGGGTTCATCGGTGGCGGGCTCGTCGGAAGCGGCCGCCTCGACGGCGGTGACGTCGCTGAGCGCCTCGGGTGACACGATGCGGGTACGTCGATCCCGCCCGAAGGCGTCGACCAGCTCGCGCAGCTCCTTGAGCACCAGGGTGCGGCGGCGTTGCTCGGAACTCAGAATCAGCTCGAAGTCGGCGATCGCCTCTCGCAGCTCGGCGATCTCACCCTCCAGCTCCAGGCGGGCCAGCGCGGTCAGCCGGCGAAGCGGCATCTCGAGGATGTCGGTGGCCTGGATCTCCGACAGCGACAGCTCGGCCATCAGGCGCTCCCGCGCCTCGGGGGTGTCGTGGGAGGACCGGATGATCGACACGACCAGGTCGATCGCATCGAGGGCGATCATGCGCCCTTCGAGCAGGTGCAGCTTGGACTGGGCCCGGGCCAAGCGGTGCTCGGTGCGTCGAAAGATCACTTCGAGGCGGTGGTCGATGTAGTGCTGGGCCAGGCGGGCGACGCCCATCGTGGTGGGGACGCCGTTGACCAGCACCACGTTGTTGATGCCGAAGCTCTCCTCCAGCGGGGTCTGGCGGTACAGCTCGGTGAGCACCGCCTTCGGATTGACCCCGGCCTTGCACTCGAAGACCAGCCGCAGGCCCGACGTGCGATCCGACAGGTTCTTCACGTCGGAGATACCGCTGATCTTGCCGTCCCGAATCAGGTCCTGGGTGCGGGTCAGCACCCGTTCGGGGCCAACCTGATACGGCAGCTCGGTGACCACGATGCCCTGACGGTTCTTGGTGACCTTGGTGATCTCGGCGGTGGCCCGGATGCGGAAGGTGCCTCGACCGGTGGCGTAGGCCTCGGCCAGACCGTCGTCGACGACGATTCCCCCGGACGGGAAGTCGGGCCCCGGGATCACCGCCATGATCTCTTCAATCGTCGGCTGGGGGCGCCGCTTGGTCATCACCAGCTCGACCAGGTCGGCCACCTCGCGCAGGTTGTGGCTGGCCATGTTGGTCGCCATGCCCACGGCGATGCCGGTGGTGCCGTTGACCAGCAGGTTGGGCAGGCGCCCGGGCAGCACGACCGGTTCGTCGCGCTGACCGTCGAAGGTGGGCCGGAACTCGACCGTGTCCTCGTCGAGCTCGGCCAGCATCTCCTGGGCGGCCGGCGTCAGCCGGCACTCGGTGTAGCGATAGGCGGCCGGCGGATCGTCGAGGCTGCCGAAGTTGCCGTGCGGGTCGATCAGGGTGACCACCCGGGAGAAGTCCTGGCCCATGCGGGTGAGCGCGTCGTAGATGGCCCCATCGCCGTGGGGGTGGTACTTGCCCATCGTTTCGCCGACCACGCCGGCGCACTTGCGGTGCGGCCGGTCGGGGCGCAGCCCCATGTCCTCCATCGCGTAGAGGATGCGGCGCTGTACCGGCTTGAGGCCGTCCCGCACGTCGGGGATGGCCCGAGAGGTGATCACCGACAGTGAGTAGGCCAGGAACGACTCCGACATCTCCTCGGCGACGGGTACGTCGAGAACGCGCGCTGCGAACGTCGGGGGCTCGGTGAACAGTTCGCCCTGATCGGACACGGGTGACCTCCGGGGGTGGTGGCAGGCAGAACGGGTGTTCGTCAGCTTAGGGGTCGGCCTAGCCGTCGAGAACCAGTTCGGCGGCGGTGCGGAGCCCGTCGACTTCGGACGCGTGGATCATCAGCGTGGTCACCGGCGAATCCCGCCACACCGCCAGCCGCTCCCGGATGCGCTCCGGCGGACCGACCAAGGCGATCTCGTCGGCGAACGAGGCGGGAACCGCGTCGATCGCTCCGGCCTGATCGCCGGCGAGGAACAACCGCTGGATCTCCATGGCGGCATCGCCCAGGCCCATTCGGGCCGCCAGTTTGGTGTGGTAGTTCTGCCCCTCGGCGCCCATGCCACCGATGTAGAAGGCGAGCATCATCTGGATGCCAGCCAGGCCCTCGGCGATCTCGGCCTCGCTCGGCCCGGTGACGACGAACGGGCAGATCACCGACACCTGGAAGTCGACGGCGGCCCCGGCCAACTGATCGGCGTACACGTCCTGGCGCCACGGCGAGTAATACAGCGGAAACCAACCGTCGGCGATCTCTGCGGTTTGTGTGACGTTCTTCGGACCCTCGGCGCCGATGAAGATCGGGATCCGTCGGCGCAGCGGGTGGGTGATCGGCTTGAGGGCCTTGCCCAACCCGACCGAGCCGGGTCCGGTGTAGGGATGCTGATAGTGCTCCCCCTGAAAGTCGACCTTCTCCTCCCGGGCGATCACTCGCCGGATGATCTCGACGTACTCCCTGGTGCGGGCGAGCGGCTTGTTCGACGGCTGGCCGTACCAGCCCTCGACTACCTGGGGGCCCGAGACGCCGAGGCCGAGGTTGAAACGACCGTTGGACAGGTGGTCGATCGTCAACGCGTGCATGGCGGTGGCGGTAGGGGTGCGGGCGGCCAGCTGGGCGACGGCGGTACCCAGCTGGATCTTCTCGGTGACCGCTGCCAGATAGGCGAGGGGGCTGAAGGCATCTGAGCCCCACGATTCGGAGGTCCACACGGACGCGAAGCCGAGTCGCTCCGCCTCCTGGGTCAGCTCCACCAGATTGGGTGGCGGCAGCTGGCCCCAGTAGCCCCACATCAATCCTAGGTCCAGGTCGCCCACGTCTCGTCCCCCTCATCGGCCCCTCCGGGTGAGGGGTGCAGAGTCACAGTCTCTCACTCACGTCGAGCGTCAAACACGACGGTGGGGGTGCCCACGCTCACGTAGATCTCCCCAGAGTTGCTTACTGAAATTCCTCACCCTCTGAGCATCCACCCGTAGGGGTGGGGTTCCTCTCAATGCTGGTGGTCGACCAAGACCACACCTGCAATCGAGAGGAACCCCGGCTCTGATGTTGACACCAGAGGAAGACATGGAGATCACAGCACTGAGAACGCGGGGGTGGTCGATCTCGGCCATTGCCCGCCGGGGTAGCTCGTTTCCGTCAGGTGGGCTACCGCCCGTGGAACCTGGGGGTTCGCTTCTCCTTGAAGGCGCGGGGGCCCTCCTTGGCGTCCTCGGACGCGAAGACATCCCAGCCGTAGGTGAACTCGTGATCGAGGGCATCGGACTCGACCATGCCGTTGGTCTCTCGCAAGGTCCGCAGGATGGCCTTGACGGCGAGGGGGCCGTTGGCGGCGATGCGCTCGGCGATCTCCAGCGCCTTGGCGAGTGCCTGGCCATCGGGGACGACGTGTCCGACCAGGCCCAACTGCAGCGCCCTTTGTGCATCGATGTGATCGCCGGTCAACAGCAGTTCGGCGGCGACCGTATAGGGGATCTGGCGGGGGATCCGAACGACCGACCCGCCCATCGCATAAAGGGACCAGCGCACTTCGGAGATGCCGAACCGGGCTGATTCGCCGGCTACGCGAATCTCTGTGGCGCCGGTTAACTCGGTCCCGCCGGCGATCGCGTGACCCTCGGCGGCGGTGATCAGGGGCACGTTTGGACGCCAGGTGCGCAGCAGCGCCTTCCACGGCAGATCCGGGTCGGCGGCCAAGCGACCTTGAACGTCGACGCCGCTGAGATCCTCGCCCTGGTGACCTCCGGCCATCTCTTTCAGGTCGGCGCCCGCACAGAAGTTGTCGCCGGCCCCGGTGATGATCGCCACCCGGATGTCGTCGTCGGTGTCCGCCTCCACCATGGCGTCGTAGAACCGCACCAGCACCTCGCCGTTGATGGCGTTCATCCGGTCGGGACGGTTGAGCGTCACGACCAAAACATGGCCGATCCGTTCGGTTAAGACTGCAGGCATCGATCTCCCCCGGGTTGCGAATCCGTTCGTGAGACTAGTCGGGGCAAGACTGGTCGCTATGAGCCATCACGGTCGCTGTCGACGCGACTCCGTCGAGGCCTCACGGCCGCACAGGGACGCTGCATGAACCCTCCGATCGACGAGTCGACGAGTGGTGCCAACGAGCCACGGTTGCAACCGGGTCCGCCCGTGCTCGACGACGAGGGGGAGGGACGCCTGCTCGAGGTGCTCAACGACGCTCAGCGGCTCGGGTTTCTGGGGCGGGGGCCGGTGGAGCGCCACGTCTCCCATGGTCTGGGGTTCGCCGCAGCCTGGGCTGAGGTCGACCCGACGATGGCAATGGGAGCCGACCGCAGCCCGAGGCGGATCGCCGATGTGGGCTCTGGCGGGGGGGTGCCGGGCCTGGTGCTGGCGATGGCGAGCGAGGCCCACCTGGTGCTGGTGGACAACAAGACTCGTCGGACCGATTGGTTGAGCGAAGCGGCCTACCGCCTCGGGGTGGACGACCGGGTAAGCGTGGTGGCCCGGCCCGCCGAGGAGGCTGGTCAGGACCCCGAGTGGCGGGGAAGCTGCGACGTCGTGGTGGCGCGCAGCTTTGCTGGGCCGGCGCCCACCGCCGAGTGCGCCGCCGGGCTGGTGCGCCGCGGCGGGCTGGTGGTGGTCAGCGAGCCGCCCGAGGCCGGCGACCGCTGGGCCGGGCTGGTCTCGGCCCAGATCGGTTACCAGGCCGTCCGCCTCGTCGATCGACCGGAGGGTCACTACGCCGTGTTGATCGCAGGCGGGGCACCGTTGGAAGCGCGCTTTCCGCGAACCTGGGCTGCCCAGAAGAAGCGGCCGATGTTCACCTGACCCTCAGCGGCGGCTCCCGGTGGCGTCGTAGCGATACGTGTCGAAGATGTTGCCGTTTGGGTCGAGGAGGAAGGCTGTGTCTCCGGAGTTGTTCCACACCGCCGAGTTGGACATGCACCAGTGCAGGTGGTCCGCCCGGTCGGTGCCACATCCGCTGGCCACGCGCACGGCGGCCCCCGCCGGCAGTTCGAAGCGGTCGGGGAACCCGTAGCGGTGCGACGCGGACTCGTCCTTGAGACCCCATCCGGTCAGGTCGATGGTCGAGTGGCCCGTGTTGGTGAGTTCCACCCATTCGCCGTTGAGGTCGTCATTGTCGACGCCGGGTGGATCGGCCGGCAGCGCCGACAGCTCAAGCCCTGCGGCGTCGGCTAAGGCGCGGTGGTTCCATATGCCACGACCCGCAGCCTCTGCGTCGGCCTGGGCCTGGGCCGAGGCCAGCGCGTCAGCACGAGCGACGTCGGGAGGGTAGCGGCGGGCGATCGCCAACCCGTCGCGGACCAGCACCTCGTTGACGAAGGTGTCACCGACGTAGACGTAGCGCAGTAGGCGGCCGTATCGATCGCGATCGGTGGTGTCGGTCTCTAGCCTCGATCCGGCACGCTGAGACCGTGAAGAATTGGGTTCGGACGCGACAAATGCGCTCCGTTCCAGCAAACTTGAGGGTGTTGAGAACCACAAGGAGGCTGGGATGGAACGCATCTGTCAGGTGCAACATAGCGCGTCGGAATCGGTGCGCTATGACGGCGACGATGAGACCGACAAGATCGTCGCGTTGGGCGGGCTGGGACCGGTCGCCGAGTACGCCGACCGGCTTGGGCTCACCGGCGGATTCGCAGACGCTGTGCCCTATCGGGGACCGGGGATACCGGTCGTTGACCGGGGCGGCTTGTTGGTCCATAGCCTGTTGATGTTGAACGCCGGAGGGGATTGCTGCACCGACCTCGGGATGCTCCAAGCCGCCGAAGGCGTGTTGGGTGATGTTGGTTCAGACACGACGTTCCGGCGGATGGTCGCCGACTTCGCGGAGACACCCGGGTCGACCAGCACCATCGACGACGTGATGCGGCAGGTCCGCACCCAGGTGTGGGCAGAGCACGGCTGGTCTAATCCCGGCCGTCGGGTGACCTTGGACATCGACGCCACCCTCACCCGTGTGCACTCGGAGAAGGAAGACGCCAAGGGCAACTACAAACGAGGGTTCGGGTTCCACCCGGTCGCGTGTTTCGCTGACTGCTCCGGCGAAGCCCTCGCCGTTGAGCACCGGCCCGGCAACGCCGGCGCAAACACCATTGCGGATCTGGTTGGGATCATCGACGCCGGCCTCGACGCGCTCCCCGCAACCGTCGCCCGGTCCCATCGCCCCGGGGCTATGGCTGCTGACGCGGCCAACGAGATCCTCGTTCGTTCCGATTCGGCCGGGCACACCCTCGGATTCTTGTGGGACATGTGGAACCGCAACCTGCGGTTCTGTGTGACCGGACGGTCGAACAACATCTTGAGTTCGGTGATCCTCGGATTCGATGAGAACACCGGCTGGGAGAACGCTTTGCGACCCCACAACGTCGACTTGGACGGCAACGATCCTGACGTCGACGCCCGTGCTGCGCAGGTGGTCGAGGTCACCAACTACCCGGCCATCGCGAAATGGGTCGGCCCCAAGAAGCGACCCAAAGACGACCTCGATGTTCACTACCCGCCAGGCACCCGGATCGTCATCCGACGCGAACCGTTACACCCCGGAGCCCAACAGCGGATGTTCGACACAAACGGCTGGCGTCACACCATCATCATCTGCGACCTCCCCGACGACAGCCCGTTGGAGATCGACCGGCTCCAACGCGAACACGCCCACGTCGAGGAGAACATCAAACGGCTCAAGACCACCGGCCTGGAGCGGTTCCCGTTCCCCGACACCGCCCGCAACCGCGTCTGGACCTGGTCGGCTGGGCCCACACCCTCTGCCGCTGGTTCCAACTCGACCTCCTCGCCGGCACCGAGTTCGAACACGCCCACCCCAAAAAGTTGAGACGTTGCCTCTTCGCCACACCGGCGATCCTCCGCGTCCGCAACCGGCAAACCTGGACCCTCTGGCCCCAACACTGGCCATGGAACCCCCACCTCCGCACCGCCGGACGACGACTCCGCACCATGAACACCCCCACACCCCTCCGGATCTGACCGCCAGCCGCTCCGAGCAACCTGTCGCCCACCGGGAACACCCCGCCGGGCTGCTTCACCGACCCCACAGACCAGCCCGAATGGCCCTCACCTCACCAAACAGGCAGCCACCAACACCCAAACCCACCCCGAGCACTCCAGCACACCCACACCCACCCGCCATCACACCAAAACAGGCTTCAGACCGCCACCAACAAAGAAACGTGCCGGATCGCGGCTAGGCGCACCTTGCCCCCGGACAGCAGTTCTGTCAGCCGCTCGGAGGCGACGTCGGCCAGGCACTCACCGTGCTCGGGGGCATCGATGCCGATCAGGCGCACCCGCTCGAGTGTGCCATCGACCTCAACGCTCAGCGTGTCACCATCGGTCACCCCGGCCACCGATGCAACGGGACCTTCGGGACGGTCGACCGGACCGGTCTCGCCGTGAGCAAGGCCACCACAATGCGAAGGCGGGTGGCGCGGGCGTGGTGATGCCGAGGAGCGGAGATGGGCCTCAGCCGACGACGCAGGACGTGGCGGTCTTGGCGATCGTTTCCTTGAGCGCAGCGGCCTTGGACTGGTCGCCACCGTAGGAAGCGGCGAGTGCATCCCAGACCTGCTGGTTCAGCTCCTCATCGCTGTTGATCGCCTCAACGATGCAATCCACCTGTTCGGCGGTGATGTCCTGGGTCTCCAGCTGCTCTCTCAACACGTCGCCGGCTCCGGCACATCGAGGGCCGGCCTTGGCGACCGGTGCGATGAGCTCCTTCGGAATCGTCGTGCTTTCGCTGAGCTGGCCGTCCATCTCGGTGATTTGTTCCTCACCGGCCTCGGTGTAGATGTTCTCACCGATACAGATGGCCTGTTCCTCGCTCAGGGACGATTGGCTGCCGGTCGATTTGGCGAAGTTGGACGCGAAGTCCTCTTTCGATATCGATCCTCCGCAGCCGCTCAGGCACATGCTCGTCGCAAAGACGGCGCTGATCATCAAGGTGGTCCAACGTCGCATTTGTGTCCCTGAAGGAGTGAGTGGATCTTCGGGCGGGGGCGAGCCAGACGCTAGTGGGTCGCCCTGCTCGACGCCGTGACGAAGCAGCAGCGCCGAAGCCGTGTCATCGCACAGCGGTAGCGACCGCTGCGCCGGTCTAGATGTTGCTGACGACCCATATGGTGGCCAGCACGACGCCGATGACGGCCGTCAAGGCGATCAGGAGGCCCAACAGGTTGGCGAAGGTCGATCGTTTGGATCGCTCCAGCCAGTCGGCGTGGGTGTCCGTCGTGCCCTCGACCCATCGGTCGACGTCGTCGCGATCGTCCTCGACCAACGCCTGGTCCTCGACGAAAAGGTCGGTCTCGACCGGCGAGGTGTCCTCAGCCTTCGGAGTCTTGGAGCGCTTGCGTTTGCGCTCACCTTTGCCCCGAGCCTTCGGCGTCGGCCCGTCGTCGTATTCCGGGTCGATCTCGCTGTCGCCGGCTTCATCGGCGCTGTGTTCATCCCGGTTGGGGGCGTCGAAGAACGCGTACAGCGCTGCCTCGTAGGCGTCGGAATCGGGCCCGTCGAGCGCATCCAGGTCGCTCGGTTTGGTAGAGGTGGGTGGCGCGGCCAGGTCCGAGGCCTCGAGTCGCATCTGCTCGGTACCATTGAGGTCGACCGCCTCGGTGGCGTTGGCCGCTGCACGAAAGCCACCGCGGTCGTCGTTGCGTTGGGTTGTGTCGTCGTAGTCCCACCAATCGTGACGTTCGACCCGTTCGCCGACCCGGTCCTCATCGGGTTCGTCGTCCGTGCGATCGTCGATGAAACGGTCATCGAGTTCGGCGAGCTCGCCAAAGACGTCATCCCTGGGGGTAGGTCTGGTCGTCGCTCCTTCGAGCAACCTCCCGGGTTCCTCAGGCAGCTCGGCGAGCTCGACGAAGTCGTCTGCCAGCGACCGGGTGACGGCGACCGACTCGGTCGGGTCGGGTGCGCGATCGCGATGGTGTTCTGGCACGACGTCGGTTTGACCTGACGGCACCGGGAGCTCGACGAAGTCATCAGCCGGCGGCCGGGTGGTGGCGACCGACTCGGTTGGGTCGGGGGTGCGATCGCGTTGGTGGTCTGGCGCGACATCGGTTCGATCTGACGTCAGCGGGAGGCCGGCGGATTCATCCGGTTCGGGTAGCCCGGCCAGCATCGTTTCCAAGCTGAAGAACTCGGAGTCGGTCCTGAACCGTGGTTGGGGGTCGAGGCGGTCGGCATCCGAGCTGGGCGGTTCGTCGGTGGTGAACAGCGAAAGGTTGTCCGGTGAATCCAACGCCGATTGATCGTCGAGGGGAATGCTCGCCCAATCGGTGTTGAGCTCGGAGGTGAGCCCCGCTGCCGAAGGGCTGGAATCGTCGAGCGGCAGCGGCGGAAACTCGTCTGGAAAGAGCACGAGGTTCGAATCCGTCTCGCTGCCGGGATCCTCGTCGTGGTCGGTATGGGCCTGATCGAGTTCGCTCCAGCCACCGTCAGCCCCTTCGGAAACCCAATCGTCGTCGACCGGGTGGGGATCGGGGGTGTCGGTGTCGATCTGCTGGGTGGCTTCGGTCGGCGGGCCGGTGTCGTGGTCACCGATGTCGTGGTCAGTGACGGTGTGGTCTTCGGTGTCGGTCGGGGGGCCGTCGTCCTGTGCGTCACCGGTGTCGGCGCCGGCGTCGATCTGCCGGGTGGCTTCGGTCGGCGCGCCGGTGTCGTCGTCACCAATGTCCGTGTCCGTGTCGGTGTCGGTGTCCGTGTCGGTCTGCTGGATGGCTCCGTTCGGCGGACCGATGTCGCCGTAACCGATGTCGTGGTCACCGATGTCGTGGTCAGTGGCGGTGTGGTCTTCGGTGTCGGTCGGGGGGCCGTCGTCCTGTGCGTCACCGGTGTCGACGCCGGCGTCGATCTGCCGGGTGGCTTCGGTCGGGCCGGCGTCGGTGTCGACTTGCTGAATGGGGTCGGCTATCGGGCTGGGGTCGGCGTGATTCTCGGTCTCGGTGTCGACATGGTCTTCGGCTTCGGTCGGTGGGCCGGTGTCGGTGTCGATCTGTTGGGTGGCTTCGATCGGCGGGCCGGTGTCGTCGTCCCCGATGTTGGCGGCCGTGACGGTGTGGTCTTCGGCTTCGGTCGTTGGATCGGCGTCGGTGTCGATTTGCTGGGTGGCTTCGGTTGGCGGGCCGGCGTCGGTGTCGACTTGCTGAACGGGGTCGGCTATCGGGCTGGGGTCGGCGTGATTCTCGGTCTCGGTGTCGACATGGTCTTCGGCTTCGGTCGGTGGGCCGGTGATCGCTTCAGCCGTGGAGGTCGGCGTGGTTTCGTCCTCAGGATCGACCTGCGGTTCGTGTTCTTCCTTGAAGAGATCGAAGCGCTGCCCCAAAGGCGCCGTCTCCGGTTCGTCGCTCCTCCAACCGATCGTCTCCTCGTGGTTGGGCCTAGCGGGGCTGTCAGACGGCGGCAGTCGATCGGCGAAGAGGCCTTCGTCCGTGTCAAACGGTGTCGTAGCTGCCACCGTTGGCCCGTCTAGCGGCTCGTTTGGTTCCGCTTGGGTCGGTTCGACCCACGAGTCGGGTGGGGTGATGTCGGGCGGCAGCGTGACATTCCGGCGGGGGCGCGGCTCGTCGGCTGGCGCGCTGTCCGGCTCGGGCTCGGTGAACAACGGTTCCCTGGCAGAGATGAAGACCGGCTCGTCCTCGGTCGTCGGTTTCTCGCGAACGGCGTCCAGCCGCCCCCGATCGGCCGCCTCGTTGAGCGCAGCACGACGACGATCGCGTCGACGTCTGAACAGGCCACGTTGTTTCGGGGGGGCCGTTGCGTCGTTCGGACCCTCGACCTTGGGCGGTTCAGCCCGGGACTGAGTGGTTTCGGGCTCGACGGTTGCGAACTCGAGGGACTCGAACTCGAACTCGAACTTGAACGACTCGTTCTCGATCTCGGAGGATTCGATCTCGGGCTTGATTTCCGAGGACTCGATCTCGTCGGACTGGATCTTGTCCGATTCGAGGTCAATGGTGCCGGGCTCGACGCCCTCGATGCGTGCAGGTTCGAGATCGGCGGCCTCGAGTTGGACAGCCTCTACCTCGACGGGCTGGATCTCGACGGCCTCGATCTGGGCGGTCTCAGGCTCGACGGGCTGGATCTCGACGGCCTCGATCTGGGCGGTCTCAGGCTCGACGGGCTGGATCTCGACGGCCTCGATCTGGGCGGTCTCGGGCTGCGGCGCGTCCTCGTCGAGCCGCCACGGTTCGTTGCCCAAGGACGGGGGAGGCAGCGGTGTGTCCCCCGCTCGATCGGGCTCGCCCTGGGAGGGGATGTCGGAGATGGAAAACTCGGCCGTGGCGGGCGCTGCTGGTTTCCGGGTCGGAGCGACGGGCGGCCGCCCGGCCTCAGCATCCGGTTCGGGTTGGCCGATGGTGGGGGGCGTCTGGGCGCCGTCGTCGGGGTCAAGGGGAGCGAGATCATCCTCAGCGAGCACGGCGTCGACGACGGTGGTGACCGCAGTCGGGTCAGCGTCGCTGGGGAGCACGCCGTGCTGGTTGGCCCGTTCGGAAGGACCGGAAGAGTCGTCGGTCGCTGAGGCGAAGGCGGCGATCGCTTCCGGGGTCAGCGCATCGATCTGTCCGGTAGGTGTCGACGCCTCGGTTGGCCTCGGCGAACCGCTGGGGTCTTCTCTGGCAAACGCCGACGGGTCCGGCGGATCGGGGCTGATCGGGTTGATCGGGCTGATTCTTCCGGCGGGTACCGGTAGATCCTCCAAGGGGCCTTCGGCGTCCGCAGCCAAGTCAACCTTGACGACCGGAAGCACGGCGGTGTCCTCGCTGGACGGACCATCGGACCGTTCGTGGGGAACCACCTCGGGGGGCTGCAGGACAGACCGGTCGGGCATAGGGGGTACGTCGAAGGGCAGGTCGACGACATCGGTGCCCTGCGGTGGCGTCGGCTCGTCCTCCGAAAAAAACTCGTCCGCGGTGGCCTGATCCGAAGTATCGGTCTCGAAGGAGCTCGAGTACGGGCGCCGCTCAGTCACGATGTCAAACTGTACTCCCCGAATCAGCATCGATCCGGCGGCCATCGTGTCTTCCGACCAACTCTTGGCCGGAGCCCGAGACGGTGCCGGTAATCGGGCACGACCAGTTGTTCCCGAAAGGCGATCCTGTGGATTTCGACGATACCCCGGAAGAAGCAGCCGTCCGGTCGGAGGCTCGCCGCTTTCTGGACGCTCATGCCACGAGGCGAGCCGACCACGACAGCTCCCATCTGGGTAACCATCGTCCGGCCAGCATCGCCGCCGATCGCGAGCATCGGGCCCGGGCCGCCGCGTGGCAGCGCACCAAGCTCGACGGCGGTTGGGGAGCACCGTCGTGGCCCATCGAGCATGGGGGTCGGGGCCTGAGCCCGCATCTGGCCGCTCTCTTCGCCGAGGAGGAGGCCCACTACGACGTCTCGGCACGCTACTTCCAGGTTGGGCTCGCCATGGTCGGCCCGACGTTGATGGCCCACGGCTCACCCGAGCAGCTGGAGCGCTTCGTCAGCCCCCTGTTGCGGGGCGAAGAGATGTGGTGCCAGTTGTTCTCGGAGCCAGGAGCGGGGTCTGACCTCGCCGGGTTGGCGACTCGGGCCGTCGCCGACGGGGATGAGTACATCGTCTCCGGACAGAAGGTGTGGACCACCAGCGCGCACCTGGCCGAGTTCGGAATTCTGCTGGCCCGCACCGATCCGGACGTCCCCAAGCATCGTGGCATCTCCGCCTTCCTCGTCGACATGTCCTCGCCAGGCATCGAGGTGCGACCACTCCGCCAGATCGATGGAGCGGTGCATTTCAACGAGGTGTTTTTCGACGAGGTGCGGGTGCCGGCCGGGGCCCTCCTCGGAGGGTTCAATGCCGGGTGGGGGGTCGCGCTCACCATGTTGAACTTCGAACGGTCGGCGATCGGTGGGGGCGGCATGATCGAGTGGCCTCAAATCATGAATCTTGCGCGTGAACGTGGCGCCGGTCCGCTCGATCGCCAGGATCTGGCTCGGCTGTGGACCCGGCTCGAGCTGCTTCGCTTCCTCGGCTACCGGGTGCGCACGGCGATCACTCGGGGCGATCCGCTCGGGCCGGAGAGTTCGGTGATGAAGCTCGCCGTCTCTGCGTTTTACGAGGACGTCGGTAACGTGCTGATGGGTCTGCAGGGGCCCAACGGCACGTTGTGGTCCGACAGTGATCCCAACCGAGGCGTGTACACCGGCGTCTTCTTGTCGCAGTGGGCCCCACGGATTGGCGGCGGTACCGATCAGGTGCAGCGCAACATCATCGGCGACCGGGTGCTTGAGCTACCTGCCGAGCCCCGGCCCGACAAGACCGAGGTGTTCAAGAACCTGCCCCGCAGCTGACGCTCGGACGCTGCCAAGTCGGGAGTTCAGAGCGCGCCCGGACGGCACTCCGGGCTCCCCAGTTGGGAGGGGTTGCGTAGTCGGGAGCGTCTCAGCCTGCGGGAGTGGGGGCGGTGAGCAGCTTCGCTTGGTGATCGGCCAACGAACCGCCGGTGAGCTCGAGAAGCCGTGCCCGGGTGACGTAGCGGTGGGCGGGATGCTCCCAGGTGAAGCCGATCCCGCCGTGGTTCTGCACGTTCACTTCAGAGTTGGTGAGAGCGGCACGTGTAGCCATCACGCGAGCGGCTTCCACCTCGAATGCGCCGTCGGGTCCGCTAGCGTCGACGGTGAGTGCGGCCCATCGAGTTTGGGTGATGGCGGCCTCGGCTCGGGCCGCCATGTCGGCACAGCGGTGCTTCACCGCCTGAAACGAGCCGATCGGCTGCCCAAACTGCTCGCGTTCCTTGGCGTATTCAACCGACATCGCACAGGTGGCCTCGGCCAGGCCGGCCATCTGTGCGGACACCAACGTGGTCGCCCAACGGGCGGTGGCTCCCGACGGGTCGCTCGCACCTGGGATGACTGCGTTGGCTCGAACCCGTCGCAGCGGGGTTGACGGATCGAGCGGGGCGACGTCGGCGAGAACCTCGACGTCTTCACTCGAAATGAGGACGGCCTCGTCGCCTGAGACCACCACGATCCAAGCAGCGCCTTCGGCGTGCTGGACCAACAGGTCGGCGGTCGTTCGGTCGCCGATGACGGCGGGTGAACCCTCGGTGGACACCACCGGTTCGCCCCATGCCGCCCGGAGGGTGCCAGCCGCCAGATCGGCTGCGGCATCGAGCTGCGCTGCGGCGGCCAGACGGGAGGCAACGATCTGGGCGACGAAGGGGCCGGGCGCCACCTGGCGACCGAGTTCCTCCGCCAACAGCACCTCCTCAGCCAGCCCGTAACCCACGCCTCCGTCGGCCTCGGCGAGCCCGAGGCTGAACCAGCCCAGTTCCCCGAAACCGGCCCAGCGGGCGTCGTCGATGAGCGGATCGCCCCCACCGGGTCGCTCGCCGGACAACAACGTCTCCTGCGCTCCGATCACATCGAAACGGTCGCGGTCGTTGAGCGGAAAGGCGGCCTCGAGCGCGTTGTGCACGGTCGAGGCGATCTCGGCTTGTTCATCGGTGGGAAGCAGGTCCACTGGGGGTCCTCTCGAACAGTTCGTCGGGGTGCGTAGGGCTAGGGGCGGAGGAGGCCGGAGCCTCAGCGGGGTGGTCTGGGCAGGCCGAGCACCCGCTCGCCAACGATGTTGCGCTGGATATCGGTGGTGCCACCGCCGATCGTGTAGGCGAAGCTCTGCAGATATGGGCCCGTCCAGTTGCCGTCGCCGTCGATCGGGGTGAGGCCCAGCGCGTCGGTTCCGATGATCTCCATACCCAGCTGGTACACCCGCTGGTGGAGCTCGCCGTGGAACGCTCGAATCAGCGAACCCTCCGGCCCCGGCATGCCGGATCGCCGGGTGCGGCTGATGCCAGCGACCGTCATCGATCGCAGGGCAGCAACCTCGGCCCGAGCGGTGGCCAGACGACGAGCGATCTCGTCATCGTCGATGCGGGCCCGGCCGCGTGCGTCGCAGCGGTTGCGGGCTTCGACGATCAGCTCCTCGACGGTGGCGGCCAGCTCGATCTGGTCGGCCATGAAGGCGGTGCCCCGCTCGAAGCTCAGCGTGCTCATCGCTACCCGCCAGCCATCGTTGAGTTCACCGACCACGTTGGTCAGCGGGATGCGGACCTCGTCGTAAAACACCTCGGCGAAGTCGGTGTGGTGCGCCATCGTGTCGATCGGGCGTACCTCGATGCCGGGCGTGGACATGTCGCAGATCACCCACGAGATGCCCTTGTGCTTGGGGGCGGTCGGGTCGGTGCGCACCAGCAGTTCCTGGTAGTCGGCCACGTCGGCGTAGCTCGTCCAGATCTTCTGGCCGGTCACGACCAGCTCGTCGCCATCGACGACGCCCTTGGTCGAGAGGCTGGCCAGGTCGGAACCGGAGTTTGGCTCGGAGAAACCCTGGCACCACACCACCTCGCCGCGCAGGATCGGGGGCAGGTGCTCGGCCTTCTGCTCGTCGGAGCCCGACGCCATGATCGTCGGGCCGCCGTGGTTGTTGCCGACGAAGGTGCAGCTGTTGTTGAGCGTGAACGGGGGATCGGCCCGGGCGAACTCCGAGTACCAGATCATCTGCTCGATGTCGGAGAGACCCCGGCCACCGTAGGAGCTTGGCCAGTTGATGCCCGCCCATCCTCCCTCGTAGAGCGTGCGCTGCCAGGCGAGATCGAAGTCGCGCATCGGCTGCCCCATCGGTGGGCGCGCCTCGGTCGGGAGGTGCTCGCGCAACCAGGTGCGAGCCTGGTCCTGGAACTCTCGCTCCTCGGTCGTAAACTCCAGATCCATGGGGCCTCCCGGGCGGCGCCGGCGGAATTGGGCAACCGGCCGGCCGTGCTCGGGGGCAGGTTACCAAGAGCTGACGGGTCGTCAGATTGCGGAGCGTCGACCGGCCGGGCGCGAGCTGCGGAGCGAGGCGGAGCGCGGCGCGCTGCCGTCCACGAGCGGTAGCTCGCTGGCTTGGGCGATGCCGGCCCGGTTGAGCAGAGGAGCGAGCAACTGGGCGGTGGCCACGGCGTCGTCGGCGGCCCGATGCGCCGTGCCGGGTTGAGGCGAACCCAGGGCCCGCGCCACCTCGGACAGACGAAGGGGGGCCATGCTCAAGCGGGATGCCAACTCCAGCGTGCACAACGGTCGCAGGAGCGGAGCGGGGATGGGCCGCCCGGCCCGCCGGTATTCGCGAGACAGAAAGCGGGTGTCGAAGGGTGCGTTGTGCGCCACCAGCGTCCGGCCGCGCAGCGCGTTGCTGACCTCGTCGGCGACTGCGGAGAACGGCGGAGCGGTGGCCAGGTCGGCCTCGCTGATGTGGTGGATGTGCTCGGCCCCGTGTCGGCCGTCCTCGGGTCGGGTGCGCCAGGTGAAGGTGTCGGTCAGGGCGCCGAGTCCATCGGCATGGACAACCGCCAACTCGATCACCCGATCGAGGGTGTGGTCGAGCCCGGTGGTCTCGGTGTCGACGACGGCGAAGAGGATGGGGCGCCGCCGGCGGCCGGCCGGGCGTCGCAGCCAGATGATCGCGAGGGCGGCTGCTGCGATGGCCGCTGCCGTCCCCGCCGCTCTGCTTTGCTTTGGCTCTGCCGCTTCGCTTGGTGCGGGCTCGGTGGGTGGAGTGTCGGGGCGGTTTGAGATTGTTCGTCGGCGGGACCAGCCAGCGACTACGGCGTTGCCCAGCATGGCGGCCAGCATCGTTGCTGCGGCGACCAGCGCGGTGCTGCGTGTCGCTCCCAGACGGTGATGGTGTCGGATCGGGTAGCTGGTTTTGGTCCCCACCCCACAGACCCTACGGATCGGTAGTGACGTCGAAGGTGAGATCGGCGCACAGTCGATCGGTGGCGCGGTGATCGAGGCTGAAGCGGATCGGACCGACCAGTGCGCCTCGGTTGGCGCTCAGGTGAAAATGCCGGAGAAGGGTCCGCCCCCACGACCAGCGGGTCGCCGCGATCGCCTCTCCCCCCGGTCGCGTTGTGAGCAATGTTTGCCCCTTGGCGGCACCGTAACGAAGCACTCGTGCCGATGAAGGAGATTCGTTGTTACACGGTGGCGATCCAACCGAACGCGCTGAAGGCGACGACGAGCGCCACCACGCCAATGAAGTCCATCGACGCGGTCACCGTCGGCGTGCCGTAGGTGTCCGGGTCGACCTCGAGCCGCCAGGCGGCAATCGTGCCGTAGTAGGCGAGCACCGCGACGGCGGCCAACGCCACGATGCCGGCGGTCAGCGTGCCGACCACCATGGGAATCAGCCCTGGGCCGGCCTGGCCGGTCAAACGTCCGAGCAACTGCGCCCCGACGGCGTTGTAGAGGAAGACGGGAATGCCGATGGCGCAGGTGGTCAGGATGTCTCGGCGGACCTCGGGGCCGGGGATCACGTCCGGGTCGGCGAGTCCAAGGTGCAGCTTGGTGGCCAGCCGGGAGCTGAGGATGCCGCCCAGCGCACCGGCGCTGGAGACGAACGCCGGCGCCAGGATGAGCAGCGCCGGCACCAGGACGAACGCGTGAAGCTGCTTGGTGACGACGACGCCGGCCATCGTCGAGAGCACCGCCGCCACGACGAGGATGGGAGCCGACTCCCGGCACACCTGGGCGAGAACCGGCAGGCGGGACCGCAGCGCAACGACAAACCACAACACCGATGCCGCCGCTAGAACCCAGCCGAGCATCGTCGTGACCACGGTTGGCCACTTCAGGGCCAGGCTGGCCAGGAACAGCATGGGAACGGTGATCACGTCGCCCAGGGTGGATACCGAGGGGGCCACCAGGTTGTCGAGGTCCCAGTTGCGTCGAACCCCCAGGACGGCCAGACCAACGGTGGCGATCAAGACCAGCACGCTGGCAGCGACACCACCGACGATCGACACCATCGCCAGCTGACCCAGGTTGATGTTGCCTTCCAACCCGAACGCGCGGCCCACCACCGCAGCGATCACCGCCAACGCAAAAGACAGCACGGACGACAGCGCCAGCGAAGCGGTGACGTTTTGGCCCAGCACCGAGCCGCCCCGCAAGGACACCGAAAAGGTGCCGGTGTGGATCGCCGTCGAAAGCCGGTTGCCCATGCTGCCCATGACGTTGCCGCGCAGCCCGATGGCGGCCGGCACCAACGTGAGGAGGGTGGGGTAGCGCTGAAAAGTGCCCAGCGCCGAGGCCAGGATCAAACCGGCGATGAAGCTGGACGTGGAGTTGAACCCCAGCGCCGTCAGGCTTTGGCGCGCCGCATCGCTGGTCGGCCCGATGAGGTCGACCAGGCGACGGCCGGCGGCCAGGGAACGCCGGCGCAACTGTCGGTGGGAGGACACGGGTCCGCCATCGTTGGTCCTTTGCGTCGATGGCTCGCATGTGGGGCGGCCGGGCCCCCAGTCTAGGCAGCTGTGGAAATCGACCCGGAGGCTGGAACGGCTAGACCAGGTCGAGCCGTTCGGCCACCTCGCCCCACAGGGCCCGGTAGCGGCGCGACGCCAGGGCGCTGGGGGATGTGACGACGGTGGGAAGCCGCTCGGCGCCCATCCGCTCGATTGCGGTGGAGTGAGGAATCGACGTCGTCAGGAAAACGGGATCGGTTGCCCGGTACTCGGCGTGGAGGTGGCGTTGGGCCACCTTGCGCTCGTCGAGCAACGAGAAGAAGGCAGCCACCGGCACGTTGGTGGAGCGCTCGCCGACGAAGTGTTGCAGCTGGCCCAGGGTTCGCAACGCCAGCGGGGTGGGTTCCACGGGGACGAGTAGTAGGTCGGCCAGCTCGATCAGGTTCTCCATGACGACGGTGAGCCCCGGCGGGGTGTCGACGATGACCAGGTCGTACGCGTCCGCCAACCGGTCGATTGTTTTGGAGAGAACCCGGGCGGGATGGCGCTTCTCCGACATGGCGATGTCGATGCTGCGCAGGGTGTCGTCAGCCGGCAGCACGGCCAGGCCGGGGACCCGGGTGTGGCGGGCCAGTCGAGCGACGTCCCGCCGACCCCGCACCACGGTGCGTGCGGCGTTCACCGGCTCGGGATCGACCCCGACCCGCCAGGTGGCACCCGCCTGCGGGTCGAGGTCCCAGAGCAGCGTGCGCAGACCGGTGCCGGCCGCCAGGGCGGCCAGGTTGACCGAGGTCGAGGTCTTGCCCACCCCGCCCTTCATCGACGCCAACGCCAGCATTTTCACTCGCCCGACCTTAGGGCCCGCCGCCGCCGCTCGCGACCCAAAACGTCGCAACACTCAGCCGCCGATCACCGGGATGTACCCGGTGTTGATAGTTGCTCCGGGCCGGCCGATGAGGTGGGACTCCAGCTTCCGGGCGCCGACGTTCATAGGGCCACCATAGGGTTGAACGCGGCCACGGGATCGCTGAGACGGCTCGGAGGTGACGGCGTAGGCCGGACGCTCATCGGGCCAGTCGGTTGACCAGCGGGCCGCGCGTGTTGCGAAGCCGCCAGGTGAGGGTGTCCCGGGTGGCCGCCAGCAGTGCAGGCGCTGCGTCGGGATCGTCGGAGCGGTCGACCCGACAGCCCGGATCCTCGGCCAGGTGGAAGGCCAGCGGCGGCATGGCCGGCGCGCCGGAGAAGGCGACGGTCAGCCAGTCGTCGTCGCGCCGGGCGACCAGCGAGCAGTCCTCCAAGCCCAACCCCAACGCGGCTTCGGGCATTCGGTTCTGGGGATCGCGAAAGTCCCATTCCCAGAACGCGGCCCGGCGCGGCGGCGCCGTCGCCTTGCCACGGAGGTGCCCGAGCAGCGAGTGACCATCCATCTGCGCATCGAGCTCTGCGCTGACCGGGCCGGAGCCGTCGGCCAACGCCACGGCGTCGAGCACGGTCGGCAGCAGGTCGACGTGGCCCGTAAAGGAGTCGACGACGCTCCCGGCGGCCGGAACCGCGCCGTCGGGGTGCAACCGCTGCGCCGCCGGCCAGCGCATGACGAGGGGCACGTGAAAACTCTCGGGATACCACCCCAGCTTGTGGCGCAGCCAGTGATCGCCCAGTTGTTCCCCGTGATCGGAAGTAAGGATCACCAGCGTGTCGTCGGCCTGCCCGTCGGCCTCAAGCGCCCGGAGCAGCCGACCAAACTGGTCGTCGACCTCGGCGACCATCGATGCATAGGTGGCGCGCCAGCGGGCGTTGCCCCAGTCGTCGGGCTCGGTCAGCTGGGGGATGGACAGGAAGGCCGCCAACAGCGGATGGATGATGGACTCGGCGGCCCGATCGGCCAGCCGGTTGGGCTCATCGACGTCGGCCGGGTTGATGTGGCCCAACCACTCTTCGGGTAGCACGAAGGGCGGGTGCGGTTGCAGGTAGGTGACGTGGGCGAACCAGGGCTGGCGACGTCCCCGCACGTAGTCGATCGTTGCCTCGGTCAGGTGGGCGGCGGGCGACAGTTCGGCCGGGTACGGGGCGGGATGCTCGGCGAGCGCCGATGCGGGCTCGGCCAGGTCGGCCACCCCGTAGGCCGACCACACGTCGGGGAACGGGTGCCCGCGGTCGGCCATCCACGACAACCAGGCGGTGGCGGCCGTGTCAACGTTGACGCCGACATCGTCGCCGGTGGCCGCGCCGGCCCGAAAACCGGGCATGGGCTGCTCCCAACTGGTGCGGCGTGGGTCGTCGGGGGCGAGCAATCGGGGGTCGAGGGTGGTGTCGGTGTAGCCGAACAACACCGGGTCGTAGCCGACCTCGGACATCAGTTTGGGCAGGGTCGGCAGCTCCGCGGTTAGGGGTGTTCCGTTGTTGACCACCCGGTGGCCCATCAGGTATCTACCGGTGAGCATCGACGTACGGCTGGGGCCGCAGGGGGCGGTGGCCGTGTGGTGCTTGGCGAACGTCACGCCCCCGGCGGCCAGAGCGTCGACGTTGGGAGTGATCGGCAGCGGACACCCCAGTGCGCCCAGGTGATCGGCGCGCCACTGGTCGAAGGTCACCAGCAACACGTTCGGTCGAGTCGGCCTGGGGGAGCGGCGATCGGATGGGAGCGAATCGGTCACGGCGTCACCCTAGAACCAGGGTGGCGATCGCTACCCTGCGGGGCCTTTCGCTGAAGCACGGCCGGCTGGCGGGCGTTGTAGGCCGTCACCGCCGCCAGCGCGGCGAGGGTGATGGCGATGCCGATCACCTGCACAGCCACCACCCCTTGATCGAGGAACAGGGCTGCCAGCACTGTGGAGATCACCGGCATGGCCAGCGTCAGCAGGCTGGTTGAGGTCAGCGTCGTATGGCGATGCGCCCAGTTCATGATGACGTGGCCGCTGCCGGGCACCGCCACGATCAGTGCCACCCAGCCCAGGCCCGACCACGAGATTGCCCGGTCCGCGTCCAGCCCGACGATGGCGATCACCGGCGTCAGCATCACGCCGCCGATCAGGTTGATCCACACCAGGTAGGCGAAGTTGTCGACGTGACGTCGGGCCGACTTTGAGCCGATGAAGTAACCCGCCCAGCAGATAAGGGCACCGACCGCCCAGAGGTTGCCGGTCAGCGTGGCTGCGCCGTCGCCGCCGGCCCCGAGCACCACCATCATCACGCCGACCACCGCCGCCGTGCCCAGCATCAGGTGGGTGCGGGTGACCCGCTCGCCGAAGAGCAAGGCGGCGGCCGCGAGCACCCCGACCGGCTGGAGCGCCGAGACGGTGACGGCGATGGCCACGCTGGTGTACTGCAGCGCCAGGTAGAAGGTGATGAGGTCGGCGCCAAAGAAGAATCCGCCCATCAGGACGGTTCGAAACTGGTGACGGCGCAGCCGCACGCCCCTGGACAGCATCACGCCGGCGTACAGCGCGAAGGCCAGCCACAGCCGGAGGAAGGCCAGGCTGAGCCCGTCGATCGGCACCGCGGCCACCAACACGTTGCCGCCTCCCCACAGCGACACCGCCAGCACGGCTGCGCTCAACCCGGTTGGTGTCGGCTCAGCGTCCTGACCCGAGCCGCCGGGGGCGGGGTCACCGCTATCCGCCCGAGGTTGGTCGCCGCCGGACGAAACCGGACCCGTCATTGCTACATCCGTTGGGGCGCGTCGATGCCGAGCAGGCCAAGGCCGCGCACCATGACCCGCTCGGTGCCGATGGCCAGCGCCAGCCGGTCGTGTCGCTGAGCCTCGGTGGCGGCCTTCAGGATCGGCGCCGCCTCGTAGAAGCGGGTGAACGCCTGGGCGAGTTCAAATAGATACGTGCACAGGCGGTGGGGTTGGGCCGATCGGGCGGTGTCGGCGACCACCCGTTCGAACGCGACCAGCGCCAGCGCGAGCGCCCGCTCGGCGGGTTCGTCCACCCCGACGATCCCGGGCAGCACTGCTCCGTTCTCGCCGGGTACCGCCACCCCCTCCGCCCGGGCCTTGCGCAGGATCGAACGCACCCGCGCCACCACGTACTGCAGGTAGGGCGCAGTGTTGCCCTCGAAGGCCAGCATGCGGTCGAAGCTGAAGGTGTAGTCCCGGGTGCGGTCCGAGCTGAGATCGGCGTACTTGATTGCGCCGATGCCCACCGCCCGGGCCACCTCGGCCCGTTCGGCATCGTCGAGGTCGGGGTTCTTCTCCTCGACGATCGCGGCCGCCCGGGCGACCGCCTCATCCAGTAGGTCGGAGAGCTTGAGCGACTCCCCGGAGCGGGACTTCATCAGCTTGTTGTCCTCGCCGAGCACGGAGCCGAAGGCCACGTGGGTGGCCTCGGTGGCGTCGGTCAACCAGCCGGCCGCCTCGGCCACCGTAAATACCATCGCCAGGTGCTCGGCCTGGGTGGTACCGACGACGTAGAGGATGCGGTCGGCCTTCAACTCGTCGATCCGGTAGCGGATGGCGGCCAGGTCGGTGGTGGCGTAGCCGTAGCCCCCGTCCCCCTTCTGCACGATCAGCGGCAGGGGTTCACCCTCGCGGTTGGTGAAGCCCTCGGGAAACACGCAACGAGCGCCGCCGGAGGTCTGAAGCAGTCCCGCCTCATCCAGGTCGGTCACCACGTTGGACAACAGATCGTTGTAGATCGACTCGCCGGCCAGGTCGTCGGTGGTCAGCCGCACGCCCAGGCGGTCGTACACCGACTGAAAATATTCCGCCGACAGGTCGACGAGGATCTGCCACAGTCGCAACGTTTCGGGGTCGCCCGCCTGGAGCGCCACCACCCGGGCCCGTGCCCGGCCGGCGAACGCCTCGGAGCCGTCGAAGGACACCCGGGCCTGGCGGTAGAACTCATTGAGGTCGCCCAGGGCCAGCTCGGCGATCGCACCCTGCTCGCCCAGGTCGATCAGGTGCTCGATCAGCATGCCGAAGGGGGTGCCCCAGTCGCCCACGTGGTTCTGGCGAATCACCGTGTCGCCGCGTGCCTCGAGGATGCGCACCAGCGCGTCGCCGATCACCGTCGAGCGCAGGTGGCCAACGTGCATCTCCTTGGCGACGTTGGGTGCCGAGTAGTCGATGACCACTCGCTGGTGGTCCTCGGCGGTGGCGAGGCCCAGATCATCGGTGCCGATCAGTTCACCGATCGCCCGGCCGAGGAAGTCATCGTCGAGGGTCAGGTTGAGGAACCCCGGTCCGGCGATCTCAATCGAGGCAATGCCGTCGAGGTCCACTGCGTCGACCACCCGCTGCGCCAGCTCACGGGGGTTGGTCCCCAGCCGCTTGGCCAGCCCCATGACTCCGTTGGCCTGAAAATCGGCCCGGTCGGAGGGACGCACCACCGGGTCGGTCCCTGCAGCGTCAGCGGAAACCTCCCCAAGTGCTGCGACGAGACGTTGGGTGAGCACCACGGCGGGATCGGACATGGTCGCGATGGTCCGTCGAACCGAGGCCTGCGGTCAAAGTGAATCTTTGGGTGAGACGGCGTCGAACACCGAAGCCTTCACGAGAGCGTCGGCCACCCGTTGGGACGCATCGCCGCGCTCCCAGGCGTTGAAGCGTTGGACGAACGCTTCGTACCGCTCGGCGTACTCGCCGGGTGCGCCGACGGCCAGCCCGTGGGCGATGGCCGCTGAAAGCTCGTCGGCGGTGCGCGTGATCGGGCCGGGAGCGACCGCCTGCAGGTCGAAGTACCAGCCTCGCAGTTCGTCGCGGTAGTGCTCCAGGTCCGGTGTGTGAAACACCATGGGGCGCCCGGTGACAGCGAAGTCGAACATGACCGAGGAGTAGTCGGTGACCAGCAGGTCGGCGACCTGGTACAGGTCTGCGATGTCCGGGTAGTCGGAGACGTTCAACAGGTTGGGGTGTTCCACCGGAGCGTCGGTGGCCGAGATCCAATTGTGGGCCCGGAACAGCACCGTGACCTGATCGCCGAGCGCCCGACACAGGCGGTCGAGGTCGATGTGCCCGACGGCGGCTGCACCGCCGCTCTGGTGGGCGCCGTCGCGAAACGTCGGGGCGATCAACACCACCCTGTGACCCTCCGGGATACTCAAGCCGGATCGGATCCGTTGCACCGTGTCGGGGTCTGGGCCGCTGGCGAGCACGTCGTTGCGTGGGGAGCCGACCTCCAGCAGCTGACCGTCGTAGTCGAACGCTCCGGGGTACACCTCCGAGCAGTGCTCGTTGGGTGCCAGCAGCAGGCTCCATTGAGCGGATCTGGTCCGGAGGTTCTCGGTGTATGAGGCGCCCATGTGTTCGAAGGTCAACATGTCGAGCCCAAGCCGCTTCAGCGGCGTCCCGTGCCAGGTCTGGAGGACGGTCTGCCCAGAGCGGCGTTGGAAGTGGCTCGGGAGGGCTGCATTGCTCACCACCAGACCAGCCGATGCCAGCACGGAGTACCACTCGGCGCTCCAGCGGACAAGCGGCGACATTCCCTCAGGGGCGTAGGTGGAACCGGGGTCGATCACCCAGTACTCAACGATGCCCGGCAGTCGGGTGCGGATCGGCTTGATGAGCGCACGAGGGTTGCCGCTCACCTGTTGGCCCCAGAAGCACTCGTAGACGACCGACCGTTCCACCGGACGCGTTGAGGCCTTGCGGGGCAGGCGAGCCGCTCGATACTTCTGAACTGGTTCCCAGCGCTGGTCGAAGCGCTGCTTGCTGATGCTGTGCAACTCCAAGCCGGCCGGCGTGGAGTACAGCCGGTAGTTCACCGCCCCGGCATTGTCGGACACCGATCCCTTGGTCGGTTCGCTGGCGAGCACCGGGAACCAACCCTGTGGCGTGAATGCCTCGAGTCGCCAGATGCCGGTCCGTAAGGGTGTGATCGTGCCGTAGCGCTCGATGGCCCCCAGCGTCAGCCGGTGCGTGCGGGCGTCGACGCGATCCAACTGTGCGGTCAGCGAAGCGACACTCTGGCGGAGGCGCACCTGGGTGGGCTCGGTCGACTCGAGCACGATCGAGAGCAGCCCCGACCCCCCGTCGAGGTGCGCTCGAGCCCAGGGTCCGGACGCCGAGGGGTCCGGTTCGCCCCGGCGCGCCTTGGCGGCCGAGCGGCGCAGGGACACGATCCGGGCCGCACGACGGCCGAGGGAGGTGATGCGGGCCATGACCCCCCAGCGTAGGCCCGAATGGGCCGAGGGACGCCGGTTAAGCCCGGGGCGGGGCGCCGATAGATTGCCGGGCCGTGCCGATCATTCTCTCGCTGATCTCCGCTGCCTCCTACGGTATCGCCGACTTTCTGGGGGGCACCGCCAGCCGTCGGCTCCATGCCCTGGTGGCGACCCTCATCGCCATGGTCAGCGGCTCGGTGTTCATCCTTGTTGTGTGCCTGGTGGTGGGCGGGACGGTCAGCGGTGCCGACGTGGCTTGGTCGATGGCGGGTGGAGCAACGGGGTCGCTGGCCCTGGCCACCTTCTATTCAGCGCTGGCGAATGGACCGATGGGAGTGGTGGCGCCCCTCTCGGCGGTCACTTCCGCCATCGTTCCAATCCTGATCGGACTGGCTCTCGGTGAGCGGCCAAGCCCCGTGGTGATGCTGGGCATCGGCCTGGCCCTTCCGGCGGTGGCGATGGTGGCTCGTGAGCGGCGTTTGCCCGGCGAGCCGCGACGTGTGGCCACCGGCACGGTCCTACGTGCCCTGGGGGCCGGCGTCGGGTTCGGCAGCTACCTGGTCCTGCTCAGCCGCACATCCGAGGCCTCGGCGCTGTGGCCGGTGCTGATCGGGCGTGGGACCGCCATCGTGGTGTTGACATCGCTGGCTCTCGGGTTCGGAGTGCTCCGCCGCCCTCGTCCGGCCACCGGGGGCCTCGGCGGATCTGAGGGGAACCGTCGAAGCGTGGGCCTGGCTGCGACCGGAGGGGTGTTCGATGCCGGCGGAAACGTCTTCTACCTGCTTGCGGTTCGGGCCGATCTGCTGGCGATGGTCGCCGCTGTGCAGGCGCTCTATCCGGCGGCCACCGTCATGTTGGCGGGAGCTGTCGACGGAGAGCGGCCCCAGCGGGTTCAGTGGATTGGGATGGTGCTCGCGCTGGGTGCCGTCATGTTGGTCGCTGTGGGCTGAGCAACTGCAATTGCTCCAGGTAGTCGACGACCCGGCGCGCAGCCTGGCCATCGTCGAGTGGGCAGAAGCGCTCGCGAAACTCGGCCCGGCGACTCGCATAGGCAGCGAGTTCCTCGGGGTTCTCAAGCGCATCGACCACCTCGCCGGTGGTCGTCAGGATCGGGCCCGGCACCTGGGTCTCGTAGTCGAGGTAGAACCCGCGGGCGCCGCTGTACTCCTCCAGATCTGGCGCAAAGAAGATCATTGGCCGCTCGGTGTTGGCGAAGTCGAACATCACCGAGCTGTAGTCGGTGATCAATACATCCGTGGCGCACAGCAGGTCCGCCATGTCGACCTGGCCACCGCCGTCGCGCACGCCAGCGGGGAGTCGAGTTCGCTTTCGGATGATGGGATGCAACCGAACCACCAGCTCGTGGGTGCCCAGCAACTTCTCCGACATCATCTCGAGTTGGAGCGGGATGTCGAAGGTGAACCGTTTACCGACCTTCTGGGTGTCCCGAAACGTCGGGGCGTAGAGGACCGTCTTCTTCCTGGGATCCAGACCCAACCGCTCTTGGACGTGCTTGCGCCGGTCGGCGGCGGCCACGGTGCTGCGAAGGACATCGTTGCGCGGGTATCCCACCTCCAGAACCTTGCCCTGATATTGGAATGCACTCGCGAACCGCTCGGAGGCCCAGGGGCTGGGAGACAACAGCGTGGACCACTCGCCGATCATCGTGTCGACCCGGTCGACATAACCGTCGTCGCGACCGACGATCTCGTCGAGGTCGTGAAGCATTCGCTTCAGGGGCGTTCCGTGCCAGGTTTGTAGGTAGTGGGTTCGCTCTGGGCGCCTCAGATGGGCAGGAAAGTTCTGGTTGCTGATCCAAACCGTGGCTCGACCCATAGCCCAGTGGTGGCGAAGCGTGCCCCGTCTCAAACACTCGATTGGCTGCTCGAAGGGCAGGGCCGCGCCCTTCACTGACCATGCGATGCGCACATCGGGGTGGCGCTCGCGAAGCTCCGCGGAAATGGCCCCGGGGCTATCGCCGGTGTCCGCTCCGAGGTTCGTTTCGAAGAAGATGAGCGGCTTCCTGGCCGGCAACCGACCGGCTATTTCGAAGAGCCGGTTGCGTGCTCTCGACCGAACGCGCTGATAAGCGGGGTGGTGTCGAATGACCCGCCCGATCTTCCCCGGAACCCGAGCGATCACCGGCTGGTGGTGGCGCCTGCGGATCGGCTGGCGTGCCACGTCGACGATTCGAGCGGACGCAGACTGATCGCGAAATGCGATGAGGGCGTCCGACCGCTTGTGCATCTCGTCGGTCTGGGTGAATCCTCTGTCACCGGCGGACTCCAACTGGTCCAGTACGCCGGATTCGGTAAATGCGATATCACCCGGGAGCTCGCGATCGAGCGCGAAGTGGGACGGCCTGGGCCCAATGAAGCGCGAGCGGTCGAACTGGTAGTAGACGATCGGTCGATCCAGAAACGAGAAGTCCAGGGCGGCGCTCGTGTAATCGGTCAGCAATATCTGAGAGCGGATGAGCAGGTCCTGCACCGGAACCTCGCCCAACTTGAGTATCCGGACGTGATCGGAAGCAAACCTCTCCGCAAAAGGCTGCATGTTGTAGTGGAGGTACAGGTCAGCGGTCAGGCCATGGTCATCCAGGAACCGTGCGAAGCGCTCGGATTTGAGCAGCGACACCCAGCGTTCCAGGTACTCGCTCTTCGCCACATCCTGATCATTCTTGAGCCAGTCCCGCCATGTTGGGAGGATGAGGAGCGTCGGTTCTGGTGGCGGGTGCTCGGCGAAAAGACGGTCGAAACGGGCCAGGCCGGTGGCGTGGACGCGATCGGCGGGCCAGCCGAAGTCGTCGATGATCATGTTCCGTTCCCGCTCCGAGCTCACGATGAACGCTTCGGCTTGAAACGTCGGCGAGTCGTAGCCGTACATGGCGACCAGGTTCTTCGTACCCATGATGCCGTGCTGCAGAAAGATCCGTTTTGCTCTGACCGCTCGTTGGAATGGTCCGGAGCGAACCGGCAGGAGGTAGTCAAGGTGGTGCGTGCCAAAGATCCGGCGCGCCGACAGCGCTGCCTGAACGTGTTCCTTCGTGCCCGCCAGCACGACGCCCTCGGTCGGTGTGACGTTGGGTAGGTCGGGCGAGTTGCCGTCGATGACGTACCGGGCGTCAACGTCCGGCACTTCCCGACGCAGATGACGGTAGAACTCCAGCCCGTTGTCCTGTGCGGTGCTGAGGCGGTCGCCCACCAACCAGACGGGTCGCCGGATGCTCCGCATCCGCAGGTACGGACCGAGCAGCGTTGCCCAACGAACGCTGTTGAGAGCGCGCGGGTGTAGCGGTCGAAACTCGAAGGAGATCAGGCCCTGCCTGTAGGTCCGGTACGCACGTAGTTCTCCGGCGTTCACGCCGTTGTTGAAGAGGGCAGCCGGCAGTCGGGTCCGGCTGATGGCGTTGGCCCTGGACACGCGCATCGAGCCGGGCGCTGCACACCCGGAGAACCGCAGCTCCAGGTGGGCATCGAACAGGTCCTGCTTGGTGACGCTCTTCAGCCAGGTGTCTTCGTCCAGGCAGCTTGAGATGACAAACTCGCGTCGACCTTGGTCGTTAGGAGCAACCACGGTGTTTTCGTGAACCGTCGCTGGAACCACGATGGTCTGGTCGGTTTGTCGACCCTCGAGACGTAGGTGGGCGTCGACGACGCCGAAGCTGCCCGATTTCACCTTGACCGTGAGGCCGAGCTTCCCGGGGCGCCGGTGCCAGCGGGTCACGCGGCCTTGTAGTTTCGGGCGAGCTTCGCCCCTCCCCAGCGCTGTGCCGAAACGGCCTCGGGTCGAGACGAACGGTGTCAGGGTCACATCACCGAAGACGAAGGGTCGGCTGGTCTCGATCGCTGCTTTGGTCGCCCCACTCAGACGAACGAAGACGCGTTCCTGCGCTTCGGGAGTGGCATCGGCCGGAGGCCCCACCTCAAACCAGAAGACCGTAAAGACCATGGGGCCAACGGTGCTTGCGACGCTGTTAGGTGCGGACGCTTCGGCCGCTGATGTGGGGGCAGCGTGGTGGACCTCTTCCTCGGCTTCAGTGAGCGCCGGCGTCATCAGGCTGGCGAGTTGGTCCAGTGGTACCTCGACAGACCCGGACGGTTTCCCTCCGGCATCTTGGCTCCAGAGCTCCACGTCGCTCTGGCCTCGAGGCTTGACGACTAGCCGATGGACCGGAGTCCCCTGGGGGAATTCAAAGGAGATGCGTGCGGTGTGTTGGCGATAGGTAACCGTGAGTTGATGGTTGGTCAGACCGGGGCTGCGAGCCATTCAACCAGTTTGTCATCCCTTGCTGGAACGCCCATGGTCCGAGTTGCCGTCCTGCTCAGCCCTGGCGCCACCGCGCCGGCTGGGCGCCACCCGACGGGCCTCGCCGGGCATCTTGGGGAAGGTCGGGGGCCAGGGCGCATCGGGCATGCCGTTGGCCTCGTCACGTTCCGCCCATTCGAGGAGCCTCTCGAGCGACCCGGGGGCATCGTCGAGCAGTGCTCGTTGGGTGCCAGCAGCAGGGCCCATTGGGCAGATCTGGTCCGGAGGTTCTCGGTGTATGAGGCGCCCATGTGTTCGAAGGTCAACTGCGCTCACTGGCGCTACCGCTCTCCCGTGACCCTCCCGAAACTGGCCGACTAGCTGTGCACAACTAGCGTGGTCCGCTTCACCGAGACAGTCGTCCCGCCATGCTCCGAGGGGTACAGATGAACCGCAGGAGTCTCGGGTTGAAGGGCCGACAGGCGATCGGCAGATCCTTTCAAGCGTATGGCGCCCAGTGCGACTTGCCCGCGGGGCGTCGGCCTATGAATCGACGGATCGAAATAGCGCTGCTCTGTGTCTTCGCTCTTGCATTCTGGGCAATAGCATCCAAAGTGCCTGCCAGCGGAGACGACTGGGCTTGGGGTACTGAAGAGGGACTCCAACGGTTGAAATCCGGGTTCCAGGGCTATAACGGTAGATATTTGGGAAACATCATTGTCCTCTTGCTCACCAGAATGGGATGGTTCACTCCACTTTTGCAAGCCGTGGGATTCGCAGTGATCATCGTCCTGGTACTCGATCTGACACGTAATAGAACACTCGTCGGGTATGCGTCAATAGGTAGTTTGGTCTTTCTCATACCGATACACATGTGGAGTGAGTCGGCAGTGTGGGTTTCAGGCTTTGCGAACTATGCGTCGGCAACCATCGTCATGCTCATCTTCCTGCGAGCAGCACTCAAGGAGCTCTCGGGGCAGTTTGCTCACCCGGTCCGGCCGGTTGGGCAGGTTGGGATTCTCGCCTTTGCGTTCATCTCCCAGCTCGTCGTTGAACACGTAACGTTGTATCTGTTCGTGGCATCGATCGGTGCGCTGGCAATCGACTACCTAGAACAGAGGATGTTCTCACGCCGACTGACTTGTTGGGTGCTGGGCTTTGGTGCCGGCGCCATGGTGATGTTCTCCAACCCTGCATACCGGGAGTTGTCTGATGGGCAGAGTTACAAGAAACTCGGCGCGCAAAGTACCTCACCACTGGCTGCCGCCAAGGAGGCATTGCGGGATCAGATCTCTACGAACGGTATGGTGTCCAATACAGCCGTCATCTTCGCGATCTGCTCCTTGAGCGCTCTCACCGCAGTGGTGATGTACGCGTCCGGGGTCGGGTCACTCAGAGCGCGGCTAGTCCAGTTGGTTCTCGGATTGTTCGCTTTAGTAGGAGCAGTCGCGGCGGCCAGCCGGTTGACAAACCAACCTGTGGAAAGCGGCTCGACGAAAACCGTCCTGGCTTCGGCCGTGGTTCTCGTAGTGGTGTTGTGGGCGGTAACGCTTCAGAAGGATGCCGGTGACCGGTTGGTCATCATCGTGGCAGTCCTGTCGCTCCTAGCGTTATCGCTTCCGCTATTGGTGGTAACACCAATCGGGGCGCGGAACTTTCTGCCGTCGTACGCCCTGCTTTTGGTGGTCGTGAGCGTCCTTCTTTCCAATCTCGCGTCTTTGACTGACGCGCGCGTTGCAGGTCTTTGGTGTGCGGTGATGGTGGCAATCGGTGCAGTGGCGTGGGTACATCTTTATGGCATCTATTCAGAGATCGACCATGCCGCAGATAAGCGCGAGAGGTCGGTCCGGTCGCAGGTCGGCAGCGACTCGCCGCAAGTTTCGATCTACGCGCTACCCAATGGCGAATGGCTTCAGTACCCCGACCCGTCTAATCCGGTATATGCTAGACGCTTCAAGGTTTATTATGATGTGCCGAAGGACGTGACCGTTCGTCTGGTCCGTTAACATTTATCGTCAAAGGTTGGGGCCGGTTGAGGACTGTCTGCCGAGCGTTCGTTCACCGTGAGCTGATAATCCACTTCCAAGACGGCCCCGCTGTAGCGAAACCCGCTGCACGAGCGCGTAGTGGTCCACGGGCTGGGCGACAGCAGCGCGTCCAGCTCCGATTAGGCCCGGGCAATTCGGGCCTCACGGCGTCGAACAGGACGTCGAATGAACTCGGCACATGCCCGGAACCTGTGCCGGCCACGGTGCGGTCCAGATCACCCGGTCCGCCTCCCCCAAGGGCGGATGATGACGGCGTGGACGGTCCGTCCGGAGCAGACTCGAAGCGCAGCGACAATCCGTCAGCGGTGTAGCTCAGGCCGAGGTATCGCCGCAGGGGGTTTCTGGACGGGCCCGCCATGAATGGCCAGTCGGCGTCGAAGCCGATCAGTTCGCGCGGCGGCTGGGAGCAACTCGGCGGGCTTCACCTGGCATCTTCGGGAACGTTGGGGGCCATGGTGCATCCGGGATGCCGGCCGCCTCATTACGTTTGGCAAGCTCGAGCAATCCCTCAAGGGATCCGGCCGTATCATCGATCATCTTGTGAGGGTCTCCGTGCTCGTGAATGTGGGCGACCGCGTTGGACACCGTCAGATCACCCGGTTCGATATGTTCGAGATCGTCCCAGCAAAACGGCGCCGACACGGTGGCCGTCGGAGTTGGACGTGGCGACCATGCTCCGCACACCGTGCGATCGCGACAGTTCTGGTTGAAGTCGACAAAGATCCGTTCTCCCCGTTCTTCCTTCCACCACGCAGCGGTGACAAGCGTCGGGACGCGACGCTCCAGCTCGCGCGCCAACGCGACCGCAGCGCGTCGCACCTCGACGAAGTCCCACCTAGGAGCGATGCGAACCAGCACGTGGATCCCTCGCTTGCCCGAGGTCTTGGGCCAGCCGGCGAGGCCAACATCGGTGAGGAGCTCATGGGTGGCTGCTGCCGCTCGCCGGACATCAGCGAAGACGGTACCTGGGGACGGGTCGAGGTCGACCCGCAGCTCGTCGGGGCGGTCCGGCTCCCAACTGCGGGTGGGCCAAGGGTGAAACTCGATCGTCCCCATCTGAACTCCCCACACCAGATGGGCCACGTCGGTCGGGCACAGTGCATCGGAAGCGGTGCCGTTGGGGCCGACGATATGAGTGCGTCGCACCCAATCAGGCCGTCGGTCGGGGATGCGCTTCTGGAAGAAGCCCTCGCCCCCGATGCCCTTTGGAAATCGGTGCAAATGTACCGGCCGGCTGCGGTAGCCCCGAAGGCCTACCTCGTCGAGCTGTGCCCAGTAGTGGGCCAGATCGGCCTTCGTCAGGCCAACCTGTGGCCAGAGCACGCGGTCGGGGCTGGAGACTCGCACGGCTCGGCCGCCGGCCTTGACCTCGATCGCTGCGGTGGTCACAAAAGACAGTCTCGCGCGGCTGGGCCACCTCGGTCGCGACCGGGTGCGGATGGTTGTTTGGTCAGGGCTTATCATCGGACGTGGCCGATCTGAAGCAGCACCTGCCGTCAACCGCGCCGTCAGACAAGGCGCAAATGAGCGCAGTCACCGCCGAGAACAAGCCGACGGAGCGGTCGGCATGGCACGACAACGTGAGGTTCGTCGCTATCTGCCTGGTAGTAGCCGGCCACTGGGGTATCGGGCGACGCTGGATGCCCGAATTCGACGCAATTTCAAACCAGATGGTCTACAGCTTCCATATGGCCCTGTTCGTCATCCTGGCCGGACGGTTCTCTAAACCCGGAGGCTCGCTCTCCACGGTCTTCCGGCAGGGATGGGGTCAGCTCCTTGTGCCGCTCGGTCTGTTCATCACGTTCGATTCGCTTCTGATGCACCGGCTGACCGGCGCGCCGTCGGTGATCTCGACCCGGGCGTTCCCCTATGGGCTGTGGTTCCTGGCGTCGCTGTTCTGCTGGCGGCTCCTGGTACTGCCGCTGGGTCGCTGGCGGACGGTCGATGTTCTGGCGGGCCCGTTGGCTGTCGTTCTCCTCGCCGCAAGCGGGCTTGTGCCCAACGTGTTCTCGCTGATTCGCACGCTGGCGTTCTTTCCAGCGTTTCTGTTCGGAATGGCAGTACTGCCCCGCATCGAGCCCACCCTCCGGCGCCCGATGGTCCGGTGCTTCGCTGCCATGTGGGTTGTTGCCGGGTTGCTTCTCGTGGCGTATCAGTCCGACCGGAACTTGAAGCCCTGGATGTTGCAGGCCAGCAGATACGCCGATATGGGCAGCGACCAATTTCGCGGCGCGGCGATCAGGATTGGCCTGATGGTGTTCGGGATGGTGATGGCGGTCGGGATCATGGCGTTGGTGTCCGCTCGGAATCTAGGCGTCGTGTCGAGGCTGGGCCGCTACACCCTGTACGCCTACCTGCTTCACCTGCCGGTGACCAGGGTGCTCCGCTTTTGGCTTTTTCCGAACACCAAAGACCAACCCCTGGTGGCCGTGGCGGTGACGTTGGCAATCATCCCGTTCACGATGGTTGCCATGAGCGCCCCAGTTCGTCGGCTCACCCAGCCGATGGTAGAGCCAATCGAGTTCGTGCGACCCCGACCCTCCCCCAGCCGGACGCGCTAACCGTCGACGCCGCCGACACGTCGTGTGCTCCGGCGCTCGATACGGTGGCCGACCCTGAGATGGATGGCCCTGTGTACGTTGTGGGTTTCTGCGCGGATTCCGAGATCTGCAACGCTGTCATCGACTACGGACCCGACGGACTCAACGTCGCCGGCGCCGCAACTGTGAGCCTCCGCTCGGCGATGAACCTCCGGGTCGCGCTCGGTGAGCTGAGCGCCGACACCACGCCGGCATCGGTCATCGACTGGTTCCGGGCCACGGTCGACCAGCCCAACTTCGATGGCCATCCCTACATCTGCGATGGCGAACAGGTTCCCGACCTGCCGACGCTGTGTTCGCCCCAGCAGGTCCTCGTCGAGCTCGTCGGCCCGGGGGAGTTTGCCGAGGTGTCCGACGGCTGGATCGATGCGGCGGAGCTGCTGAACGAGCGGTGAGCTCGCACCCGGGTTACCTGTTGCTCGGTCTCGGTGCCGGCTCGGCAATCGCTTCCAAGAGGAGGTACGAGACCTCAGCATTGCCCGGGCGATGCCGCCCGACGCTTGGGTCGAACCATCGGCTCACAACACATGACACTCCCGATGCACCGCCGACCAGGCCGAATCATCGGCCACAGCGTCACAACGAACCCGGTCGTCGACCGGAAAACGTCAGTCTGCCGGGGTGTCACCCCGACCGTCACAACCCACACCAAACATCGCCCAGCATGGGCACCATTTTGCCGAACCCGAACTCGAACCCAAAGCGCGAGCCTTATACCCGACGCGAAAGACACCAGCCGCCTAGTCGGTGATGGAAATAGAGACACCTTCGGGTAGGTCGTAATACAGTTTAAACGCCCCCATCCATTTCTCACCGAAGGGTTCGGGTCGTTTCATCCATTCACCGTGAGGTAGGCGTTTCATCGTCACAACCGATGCTCCCTTATCGATCTGTTCTCTTAGGGATGTGTTTCGTTCGCGTGACGCGCCATTGACCTCCGAATAGATGACGAAAAGGTGAACCCATCCAATCAGTCCGGCTGAAATGGTCAGGACCAACCACGTGTTGAGCGTGCGCGCGTGGACGAGACCGTTGAGGCTCGACACGAACACGCTCACTATGACCAGTAGAAGGGCATAGGTTGGCAGGAAGGTTCGTGGTGAAATGGGTCTCACAACCAGCAGCGGTGCGTACAGTATGAGCATTGATGCAACCGCGATCGCCACGATCATACGATCACTGGGTCTCTCAAGAAGATAGGTTGCCAACAGCACAAGAATGAGTAGAGTCGCCATCGCTACCACCGTGCGCGTGGAGCCACTTTCCACAGGTGTGAGGGTCATCCTCAATGCCACTACCAGCGCGACCAATGCCGCTATCGCTGCCGGTAAGAGAAATATCAACGCAGAGCGTGCGGACCGATCCGACCTTGCAAACCTCGTGATAGCAATGATCACCACTAACGCTGCTATGGTGAAAATGAGTGCTCTGTTTGACAACAGGCCATTCGTGGCGACCTGATTGCGCAAGGCGTCGACGGACTGCGCAATGAGAGATCCACCTTGTGACCCCACTCTTTTGTAGCTTGTTCCCGATCCCGAAAATATTATACGGTATTCTGGGCTGACGAACATGAGTAGGGCACCGACGCCAAAGCCTGCGGACCAGCAGAGTAGCCGTGGGTTGAAGTTGCCCTGAGTAATGCGACCTATGGCCAGCGCTAGGAAAGACGCCAGCAGCAGGTAGACCGTTACATGTTCAGACACGAGCTGTGAGGCGACAGCAAGCGTAAAGATTAAGCCAAGCTCAATCCAGTGGGGCCTCTCGGCTTGGCCCGCAGCGATCGCGCGAAGCGCGCACCGAATGAACACGAGTATGACGATCGAGCCCGTTGCAAAGTTGGCGTAGCCGGGCACCCAAACCGCCGACTCCCTCCAGAGGGGCGCTGGCATGAGGAAGACCAACGAGATTATCGTCACATATCCGATAATTGTCCGATTGCGCGTGATGTCAAGGATTAGGGCGATCATCAGGGCGAAGCCGAGGCCTTGGAGTATCGGGGTGAACCAACCCAATCTCGTCATGAGGAGAACGATAAGGTTTCCCAGGTATCTCCCGTTGTAGTACACGAGTCCGTTCTTCAACCGGTCCATCCCGATGGAGGAGCCCCAGGTCCAATCGTCGCCGGTAGCAGGAACCCGCGCAGCGATGAGTGAAAATGCGACCACGAAGAGGCCAAGGATTGCCAACTCAGTCGAACGCTTGATCGTTCGCTCATGGGGCGAGGTCAACTGTGCGGAGTATGCCTGAAAGGCGCGAGATGTGGCTTGTCGGGCCTCTAACAGTTGACCGTTGCGCCTCATCTGAGCCTCACAATGTGGGCGGTGGAACCCGCCGGAAACGTGGGAGGCGCGGCATAATTTTCCATCCGCTCATTCTGCCTTATGTGGATTGAAGAAACTAATAGCTGCGCCCAGTGCGGCTGAGATCACCCTGTCAACAAGGCGGTGTGGCGGAACTGCAGAACGAGCGGTGAGCTCGCACCTGGGCTACCTGCTGCCCGGTCTCGGTGCTGGCTCGGCAATCGCTGCGCTCGGTCTGGGGTTGGTGATGATCTACCGGGTATCCGGGGTGATCAACTCGGCCCAGGGGGTCGCGTCGGTCGGTCTGTTTCTCTACCTGTGGGCGGTGGCCGAGATGCGTCCCGGGGGAGGTGCTGATCCGCGCGATCGTCGACGACATCGGCCGCAACGTGCTCGGCCGCATGGTGACTTCGGATCAGTTCTATGTGGCGGCGATCGTTTCGGCGACAGCAGCGGTGCTGTGGGCGGTCGGCGGCCACACCTGGTTCGGCTTGGCCACCACCGTCGCAGCCGACAACGAGCGAGGGCGCCATTCTCGTCGGGCTTTGCTCCGACCTGCTCACGCTTGGCAACTGGTCGCTGGCGGTGTGCCTGGCCGGCACGTTCACCATCCTGGCCGGCCAGCTCACCCGGCTGGACCCGCTGATCACCAGCCTGGCGGTCGTGCCGGCGTTGGCCGTCGCGCTGCTCGGCGGCTTCCGCAGCTACGGCGCCGTCGCCGTCGCGGGCGGTCTGGTACCGGGAATGGGGGCTTCCGAGCTGACCAACCTGACCGCCGACCACACCTGGGTGCCGCAGGTGGGCTGGCAACGGGGGCTGCCCCTGCTGGTGATCCTCGGCGTGATGTTGCTGCTCGGCCACCCGCTGCCCGAAGGGGGGCACTGCTGGCGCCCAGGTTTCCCCCAGCGCTGCGCCCCGCGCACGCGTCGGCGGTGGCGGTGCTGCTGGCATCGCGGGCCGTCGTGGTGTTCCTAGCGGTCCGCGGCAACGAGCGGGCGGCCGCGGCGGCAGGGGTGGACGTCGCACGGGTGAAGCTGATCGCTTTCGCCATCTCGGCGGCCCTCGCCGGGGTGGGCGGCGAGCTCCTCGCATATCAGCGCCAGGCGTTGTCGGTGCAGAGCTACCAGGTGTTCGTCGCGCTGTCGGTCGTGGCGCTCACCTACCTGGCGGGCATCACCTCGATCTCCGGCGCGTTGCTCCCCGGGGCACTGGCAAGCGAGGGCAGTGTGTCGGTGCCGACCGGATCGTCCCGGTCGACCACGCAGTTTGCCATTAACGGCCTGGCCCTCCGTGGTGGCGATCGTCGCCCCGGAGGGCGTCACCGGCGTCATCCGTGGCTGGTCACGACGCCCTGAGCAGGCATCCTTGCGGATGCCAAAGCTGGGTGAACGGTGGTAGGCTGAATGGATGACTGCCGTTGTCGAACGAGTTGAACGCTTGAACCGGGCCTCGCTCCGCCGGGTGATCGAACCCGATGCCGACCTTCCTGGGTCGATCGGCGACGGTCAGCTGATGGCCGACGAGCTGCTCAGCATCGCCGGCATGGACCTCGACCTCACCGCCGAGCAGCGCCGCATCCTCAGCCGCGAGGAGGTGGCCTCGATGTTCAGCGCAGGCACCCGTTTCGAAGCGGTGCTCGAGATCGGGTTTGCCCGCCAGGTTGCCTATGCCCGCGACCTGACCGACCCGCGCATCACCTACCTGCTGCACGAGATCGGAGAGGAGACCCGTCACCAGCGGCTGTTTATCCGGCTCATCTCCCAGATCAACCCACAGGCGGTTCACCCGCTGGAGGGCAAGGCGTGGATGGACCGCCTCGACCGCTTTGGCACCGGCTGGATCACCAACCACCTGGCGATGCTGTACGTCATGGTGCTCGCCGGTGAGGAGATCCCCGACCAGATGCAGAAGTTGGCATCGGAGCACCCCGCTACCGACCCGTTTCTGGCGTCGGTCAACCGCTATCACCGCCAAGAGGAGGCCCGGCACCTCAGCTTTGCCCGGACGATGCTGCCCGAGGTGTGGGCCGGGGCGTCGAGGGTTGAACGCACCGTCATCCGTCGCATCGCTCCGCTGGTGATCAGCGACCTGTTCCGGTTCATGGTGCACCCCGGGGTGTATTCCCAGGTGGGCTTGGATCCCTGGGCCACGTGGAAACAGGTCAACAAGAGCCCGACACGCGTGCAGCTGCGACGGGTGTCGACCCGCCCGGTGTTGGAAGCGCTGCTCAACGCCGGCGTGCTCGACCGCGGTGACATCCCCGCGGGGTGGCAGAAGCTGTGCGGCGTCAACGCTGACGGGGTGCCCGAGCCGGTGCTGAACGGCGTCGGGTCCCTGCTCGCGGCCGAGTAGCGCCTGAGCGCCCAGCGCCTGGGTGAAGAGCGCCGGCGGTCAGGCCGAGCGTCGGTTGACCAACGTGGTGGCCGATCTGATCAGGTCGGGGGCGTCGAGCAGGTCGGCATAGCGCTCGAGTTCGGCTGAGGGCCCGGCCCAGCGCCAGTCGTCTACCACACCGACCTCGGCGTCGGTCTGCAGCGTGGCGATCGTGCGAAACAGGTAGGCGTCGTCGCGCTGTTGGGTCAGCGTGGCGGCCAGCTTGGCCGCGCCGCGCACGGTGACCTCCCACTTCCCCGGGGCGTCCGGGACGTGTTCCAGGTGCTTGTAGTGGGCGAGCACCGCCGCGGCAGACTTGGCGCCCCACCCGGGCAGCCCGGGGAAGCCGTCGGCGGTGTCGCCGACCAGGCCCAGCCAGTCGGGGATCGACTCGGGGTCCACCCCAAACTTCTCCCGCACGCCGTCGGCGTCGCGAAAAGCTTGATTGCGTCGGTCGTACTGCACCACTTTGGGCCAGGCGCAGCATTGGCCCAGGTCCTTGTCCGGCGTGAGGATCACCACGCGTTCCACCCGGTCGTCGCCGGAGGCGATCAAGGCGGCGGCGGCCAGCGCATCGTCGGCCTCCTGCTCCACCATCGCCCACACGGTGAAGCCGGCCGCCCGCAGTGCGTCCTCGAACAGGCCGAACTGGCTGAACAACGTCGGGTCGATGCCCTCGCCGGTTTTGTAGCCCTCGTACAGGTCGTTGCGAAACGATTCGATGACGTGATCGGTGGCCACGCCCACGTGGGTGGCGCCGTCGTTGAGCAGCGCAAACGTGGACCGGAGGGCTCCCCGAACCGCCCCCACCTCGGTCCCCTCGGCGTTCGTGTGGCCGCTGTTGCGTCCGTAGAACTGCCGGAACAGCTCGTAGGTTCCGTCGACGAGGTGTACCTGCATGCCTCCAGTTTGGCTCATCGATGGCCGGTGCGGCTCAGGCGTCGACCGGACGACGACGAAACCACAGCCATCCGGCGATGCCGAGGACGCTCATCAGGGCGCCGATGCCCAGCAGGGTGGCTGCGGCAGCGCTGGCCAGGAAGGTGCCAGCAGCTCCGCCGAGATCCCCGGGGTCGGGCAGCAGGTCGTTGGTGATGCCGACTCCGCTGGCATCGCCGCCCTCCGCTGCCACCTGCACCTCGTAGTCGCCGGCCTCCCCGGTGCGGAACTGGCCGATGACGACGGTTCGCCGACCGTCGACCGTGAGCTCCAGCGCATCGCCCGGGATCACCCGCACCGGTGACCCGTCGGGTGCAGCCACCCGCACGGTTGGAACGTCCAACTCGTCGGTCGCCACGTCGTCGGGAACCTCCGGGCTGACGATGGCGAGCAGCGTCTTGGCCCGTTTGTCGTCCAAGGCGACCGCCTCGGTTGCCCCGACCGGGATCTCCGCGCCGAGGTAGCTGGTGCGGTCCGCGCCGCGCTCGTTCGCCGACGTGAGTGAGTTGTCGAGCAGGCCGACGGTCGTGACGAGTAGCACCGCTCCGACCGCGATTGTCAGCGCACCCGCCGCCGCCAGCCACGCGGCGGTTCGCAACGGCCTCCGGTGAGCGGGTGCGGCCACCGTCTCGAACGTCTGGTCGTCGGCGGGCATCGACCTCACGGTACCCGAGTCACTTCGCTCGACATCGAACCTCGACCCGGTGGCACAGTCGCCCGATTGACGGCGTCGACACGGTGGCGTTAACCGGGGGACGAGGCGCTGAACGTGCTCGAACCTCGGGAATGCGACCGACCAATCTAGGGTTACACTCAGCGCACGAGGAAACCTAAGTATTAGACCATCAACTCTGCGCCGGACGGCGCCGTTGACACGACCGAGGAGTTCACACCATGTCGCTCGATCCCAACACCTGGACCCAACTGACCCGCCAAGCCGTCGAGGCCGCCCAAGTGGCGGCCCGCGAGCGGTCCAACCCCGAAATCACCCTCGACCACCTCCTCGGGGCCCTGCTGCGCCAGGACAAGGGCATCGTGTTGCCCCTGGTGCGACGTTTGGAGCTGGACCCGGTGGCGGTCCGCAACGCCGCTGACGAGGCGGTGGCGGCCCTGCCCCAGGCCCACGGAAGCGAGACCCGCTTCGGCCGGGAGTTCACCACGTTGATCGACGCGGCCGTCGTCCTGCGCCAGGACATGACCGACGAGTACCTCTCGACCGAGCACCTCTTCCTGGCCCTGGTCGATGCCGATCAGAAGCGGTCGCCGGCCAGCCGTCGGCTGGGCGTGGTCGACCGCGATCAGGTGCTCGCCGCCCTTCAGGAGATCCGCGGCAGCCAGCGGGTGACCAACGAGAACCCGGAGGACACCTATCAGAGCCTGGAGAAGTACGGACGCGACCTGACCGAGGCCGCCCGCACCGGCAAGCTCGACCCGGTGATCGGCCGCGACGACGAGATTCGCCGGGTCATCCAGGTGCTAAGCCGCCGCACCAAGAACAACCCGGTGCTGATCGGCGAACCCGGTGTGGGCAAGACGGCCGTCGTCGAGGGCCTGGCCCAACGCATCGTCGAGGGCGACGTCCCCACATCGCTGAAGAACAAGCGCGTGATCGCGCTCGACCTGGCGGCCATGGTCGCCGGCGCCAAGTACCGGGGCGAATTCGAGGAACGACTTCAGGCTGTGCTGCGCGAGATCACCGACTCCGAAGGCGAGATCATCACCTTCATCGATGAGATGCACACGGTCGTCGGCGCCGGCGCCAGCGGCGAGGGGTCGATGGATGCGGGCAACATGCTCAAGCCCATGCTCGCCCGCGGCGAGCTGCGGATGGTGGGCGCCACCACGCTGGACGAGTTTCGCAAGCACATCGAGAAGGACGCCGCGCTCGAGCGCCGCTTTCAGCAGGTGCTGGTGGGGGAGCCGTCGGTCGAGAACACGGTCGCCATCCTGCGCGGCCTGAAGGACCGTTACGAGGTGCACCACGGCGTGCGCATCCAGGACTCGGCCCTCGTCGCCGCTGCGGTGATGTCGGACCGCTACATCACAGGTCGCTTCCTGCCCGACAAGGCGATCGACCTGGTCGACGAGGCCGCTTCCACACTGCGAATCGAGATCGACTCGTTGCCCACCGAGATCGACGTGATCGACCGCCGCATCCGCGGGTTGGAGATCGAGCGGGTGGCCCTGGCCAAGGAGACCGACGCGGCGTCGGCCGAGCGACTCGAGTCGCTCGACGAGGAGCTGGCCAACCTCAACGAGGAGCACGACGGCCTGATGGCCCACTGGACCGCCGAGAAGGAGAAGATCGACGAACTCCAGGCGATGAAGGAGCGGGCCGAGGACCTGCGCAATGAGGCCGACCGCTCCGAGCGGGAAGGCTCGCTCAGCCGGGCCTCGGAGGTGCGCTACGGCCACCTGCCGGTGCTCGAGCGCGAGATCGAGGCGGCGACAGTAGAGCTCACCCAGCTTCAGGCCGAGAAGCAGATGCTCAAGGAGGAGGTGGACGAGCAGGACGTCGCCGTCGTCGTCAACCGGGTGACCGGCATCCCGGTCAGCCGGCTGATGGAGGGCGAGATGGCCAAGCTGGTGCGCCTCGAGGGCGTGCTCGAGCGGCGGGTCGTCGGCCAGCACGAGGCGGTCACCGCCGTCGCCAACGCCATCCGCCGCAGCCGGGCCGGCATCTCGGATCCGGATCGGCCGATCGGTTCGTTCCTGTTCCTCGGCCCAACCGGCGTGGGCAAGACCGAGCTGGCCCGGTCGCTGGCCGACTATCTCTTCGACGACGAGCGGGCGATGGTGCGCATCGACATGTCGGAGTACATGGAGAAGCACTCGGTCAGCCGCCTGATCGGAGCTCCCCCCGGGTACGTCGGCTACGACGAGGGTGGCCAGCTCACCGAGGTGGTTCGCCGTCGCCCCTATTCGGTGGTGCTGCTCGACGAGGTGGAGAAGGCCCACCCGGACGTGTTCAACGTGCTGCTGCAGCTGCTCGACGATGGTCGGCTGACCGATGGGCAGGGCCGCACGGTCGACTTCACCAACGTCGTGCTGATCATGACGTCGAATCTGCCGGGCGAGCCCCGCGACTTCTTCCGGCCGGAGTTCATCAACCGGCTGGACGACATAGTGCGGTTCCGCGAGCTCACGCGGGAGGACATCGACCAGATCGTCGACATCCAGCTGGACCGGTTGCGCCGACGGCTGGACGACCGCCGCATCGTGCTGAGCCTCACCGACGCGGCCCGTACCCGACTGGCCAACGAGGGCTTCGACCCCGACTACGGCGCCCGCCCACTGAAGCGGGTGATCCAGCGGGAGCTGGGCGATCGCCTGGCGATGGCGATCCTCGACGGCACGGTCACCGAGCACTCGACGGTCACCGTTGATGCCGGCGAGGACGGCTACGTGCTGTCAGCGGTCGTCGACGCCCCGGCCTGACAAGCCTCCACCACACAACCCGCCCCAACCCCACAACTCAACCCACCTCCGCAACTGGGGAGTGCAGAGCGCTGCCAGAGTGCGTTCTGGGCTCCCGAGTTGGGTGCAGGGTTCGGCTCGCACGGCCCGGTGCTTACTTGCGGACCAGCCTCTTGGAGCCGGAGGCCAGCTCGACGGTGGCGTCGACCGAGGCCGGGGCATCGTCGGTCTCGACGTCGGCGACGGTGACGAACTCGGTGGTCCAGGATTCCGGAGTGATCGTCACCCGGCCGTAGCCATGGTCCTCGGCGTTGACGTACACGGCGTCGGCTGCAACCTGCTCCACCAGCGACACCGCAGCGGGGCCCAGCTCGCCAATCGTCGACAGCGACGAGATCGAGGTGGTCACCAGCTCGTGGGCCACCGGCAGGCGCTCGCCGTCGCGCTCAGCGAACAGGTCGGTCGCCCCGGCGGCGTGGATGTCGCCCGACAGCACGACCACGTTGTCCCGGTCGGCATCGATGATGGCGTCATAGAGGCGCTCGCGGGCGGCGACGTAGCCATCCCACTGGTCCAGGTTGAGCACCAGGTCGTTGATCACCAGGGGGAACATCACCGTCTGCTGTGCGATGACCGTCCAGGTGGTGTCGTTCGCGGCCAGTCCCTCGGCCAGCCACCGCTCCTGGTCGGCGCCCAGCATGGTGCCGGCCTCGTCCAGCCGTTCCGTGCACTCGGAGGCCGGCACCGCCAGCCGGTCGCCGCACACCTGATCGCTTCGGTACTGGCGACCGTCGAGCACGAAAAACTCGGCCAATGTGCCCACCCTGATCGAACGGTAGATCTTCAGCGCCCCGTCGGTCTGAGGCGGCCCGGTCCGCAGCGGCATGTGCTCCCAGTAGGCCTGGTAGGCGGCCGCCCGGCGCTGCTGGTAGCCATCGGGTGACTCGGGCTCCTGGGGGATCACCCCGGCGTAGTTGTTGCCCACCTCATGGTCGTCCCAGGTGAGCACCCAGGGCACCTGCCGGTGGACCTTTTGCAGCAGCGGGTTGCGCTTGTAGGCCGCGTACTGGACCCGGTAGTCCGCGAGGGTCTGGGTGATGCGCTGGGGCACTTTGGGCTCCATCCGTCCGCCGCCTACCTCGTAGATGTAGTCGCCGAGAAACACGACCAGGTCGAGCTCGTCTGCGGCCATGGCGCCGTAGGCGGCGTAACTGCCCGCGTTGAACTCCTGGCACGACGCGACCGCCAACCGCAGTTGCGCCGGGGTGGCATCGTCGGCGGGCATTGTGCGGGTGCGTGCTGCCTCGCTGCGCTGGTCGCCGACCGAAAAGCGGTAGTGATACCAGGTGTCCGGCTCCAGGCCGGTGGCGTCGGCGTGAACCGAGTGGGCGAATCGGGGCTCGGCCGGCTCCCAACCCGAGGCGACGATGTCCGCAAACTCCTCGTCGGTGGCGACCTCCCAGGCGACGGGGACCGGGGCATCGGGTAACCCCCCGGTGGGGTCGAGCGGATCGGCGACCAGGCGCGTCCACAGCATCACCGAGTCGGGCAGTGGGTCGCCCGAAGCCACACCGATGGTGAACAGCTCGCCGGGCAGCCCGTCTGGAACCGGTGGCAGATCCTCGTCCTTCTGGGGAGCCGACGCATCGGTCGGCGACGCTTCAGATACGGATGAGCCGAAGGCCTCATCGTCGCCACTACATGCTCCAAGCGTCAACCCGACCGCGCCGGCCGCTCCAACACCCAGCACGGTGCGCCGAGAGATCGACCCCGAGGTCAGGTGTCGGGTCGGGGCAGGTTTCCGTTGTCGACCTCTGCTCATGCCGTCCCCTCCCGAGCCGGTCGGAACGCTACTTCAGCTTGGGAGGGCGCGACGCTCGAACGGTCGCCCGGAAGAGTTGACGGGCATTGATGCCGGGAGGCGACCGATTCGTCGGCCGGTCGGTAGCCTTGCGACCATGACCTCCCCGGTGGCGCAGCACAGCCGTTCCCACGCCAGAACCGCCTCGGGAAGAACGCCCAACCGCGTGCAGCGCTTCGCCGTCGTGGGCATCGTGGCCACCCTGGTCGACGTCGCCGTACTCGTCCCGCTGATCCGTCGCTGGGGGTTTGATGCCTTCACCGCCGACTTGGTGTCGGTCAGCATCGCCACCGTCGTCTCGCTGCTGCTGCACCGCCTGGTCACCCTGGCCAACAGCCCCACCCGGCGCTGGTTCGAGAATCACGCCGGTTCGTACCTCACCACGCTGGTCGGCTCGTTGGCGGTGGACGTCGTCGTGTTCACCGCCTTCACCCAGGCTCTGGACGCGCGGTCGGTACACGGCCTGGTGATCTCCAAGGCCGTCGCACTGGCGGCGGCGGTGCTGATGCGGGCGACCGCGTACCGCTCGGTGCTGGGTGCCGTCGTGCGCTCGGACCAGTTGACCCCCTCCAAACCGCCGCCGCTGCCGAGCGATCGGCCCCGTTTGAGCATCGTGATCCCTGCCTTCGAGGAGGCCGACCGGATCGGCCGTACGGTCGACGAGGTGCGTCGCCAGCTAGCCGTTATCACCGAGAACGGGGGCTTGGAGGTGATCGTCGTCGACGATGGGTCGGCCGACGCGACCACCGACGCAGCCGAAGCAACTGGAGCGGACCGTGTGGTGACCCTTCCGGAGAACCAGGGCAAAGGGGCGGCGGTCCGTGCCGGCATGAAGGCGGCAACCGGCTCGACCCGAGCGTTTCTCGACGCCGACCTTGCCTACTCCCCGGATCAGGTGTTGCCGATGCTGGAGCTCACCGAAGCCGGCTGGGATGTGGTCGTCGGCAGCCGCAAGCACACCGCCACGGCCACGCTGGTGCAGGCCGGTCGTCTCCGGCAGCTCGGCAGCATGGCGATCAACGTGTTGAGTTCCGTGGTGCTGCTGGGGCGGTACCGGGACACCCAATGCGGGCTGAAGGCCTTCCGGGCCGACGCTGCCGAGGCGATCTTTCCTCTGACACGCATCGACCGCTTCGCCCTCGACATCGAAGTGCTGTACCTGGTCGAGCGCAAGCGGTTGTCGCTGAGCGAGGTGCCGGTGCAGGTTGCCAACAGCGAGGAGTCGACGGTGCGCGTTGTCCGCGACACCGCCCGATTGGTGCGAGACCTGGTGCGAATCCGGATCTTCGCCCACAACGGCGCCTATGACGAGCTCCCCAGGTCACCGACCGATCACACTTCGGCAGTAGGCTCCTCCGCTGCTTAGTGTGCGCGTCGGCGTGAGGGCGCGCCCGGAAGGAACCAACTATGTCAGCGACCATCGTCGTCGGAACCCAGTGGGGTGACGAAGGAAAAGGAAAGTTCACGGACCTCTTCGCCAAGGAGATGTCGATGGTGGTCCGCTATCAGGGTGGCCACAACGCAGGCCACACCCTGGTGGTCGACGGCGAGTCGTTCGCTCTTCAACTGGTGCCCTCCGGCGTGCTGTACGACCACATCGTCCCGGTGATCGGCAACGGAGTGGTCGTCGACCCCGTCGTGTTGCTGGCCGAGATCGACATGCTGACCGCCAAAGGTGTCGACTGCTCCCGGCTGAAGGTGTCGGGTAACGCCCACCTGATCCTGCCCTACCACCAGGAGATCGACCGGCTGAGCGAGCGGTACCTGGGCAAGAACAAGCTGGGCACGACCAAACGCGGGATCGGGCCCACCTACGCCGACAAGGCGATGCGGGTGGGCATCCGGGTGCAGGACCTGCTCGACCCGAAGATCTTTCGGGAGAAGCTCGAGGCGGTGCTCGACGAGAAAAACCAGGTGCTCACCCGGGTGTACAACCGCCTTCCCTTCGATGTCGGCGAGATGGCCGACACCTATCTCGGCGAGGTTCGAGACCGCATGATGCCCTACGTGGCCGACACGGTGGGCATGGTGCACGAGGCGCTCGAGGCCGGGGAGAACGTGCTCTTCGAGGGGGCCCAGGCCACGTTCCTCGACCTCGACCACGGCACCTACCCGTTCGTCACGTCGTCGTCGCCCACCGCCGGCGGCGCGTGCGCCGGCGCGGGCGTTGGGCCCCGCCACATCGACCGGGTGGTCGGCATCGCCAAGGCCTACATCACCCGCGTGGGTGCCGGACCGTTCCCGAGCGAGCTGTTCGACGAGGTGGGGGACCACCTGGTCGATGTCGGCCACGAGTTCGGCACCAACACCGGCCGTCGCCGTCGTCCCGGCTGGTTCGATGCGGTGATGATGCGCCAGGCGGTGCGGATCAACTCGTTGTCGGAGATCGCCCTCACCAAGCTGGACGTGCTCGACCAGCTGGACGAGGTGTCGGTGTGCGTCGCCTACGACGTGGAGGGCGTGCGCCACGAGACGCTGCCGTACCACCAGAGCGACCTGCACCACGCCAAACCGATCTACGAGACCCTGCCCGGTTGGAAGACCGACCTCACCGGGGTGCGCGAGCCAGGGGACCTGCCGGTCGAGGCCCGCAACTACCTGGCCTTTCTCGAGGAACAGGTGGGCTGTCCGGTCAGCCTGGTCGGGGTCGGCCCTGGACGCGAGCAGTTCGTGCACCGCAACGCAGGCTGAGAGCGGACCAAGCCCACCGCAGGGTCGGTCCCCAGTGACGCTGATCGGGCACCGGGCGGGCCTTGCACCATCCTTTTTGGTTGAACTCGTAGCCTGGGTTCTCGCCCATGGTTAGTATCTTGCAACTGGTTCATGCACGATGAGCCCCGTGCCCGTGGAGGGTTGTCATGGATGGATCCGGAAGACGTCATCAGCGTCCCGCTCACGGTTTCAGAAGCTTGGGCTTCTTGGGCGTGATCGCCTCTGTGATGATGATGCTGGGTGCACTGCTTGCTCCCGCCGTAGCGGGCGCCCAGGGAGATCCGCCGGTGGTGGCGCCCGAGTTCTGTGCGCCGCTGTTGGACGTGCTCGACAATGCGAGTGGGATTCCGGCCAACGACGAGGAGTTCGAGCAGCAAACCGCTGAGGGGGCGCTACTTCTCGCTGCGCTCCGCAATGTCGCGCCCGCAGAACTGACCGACAGCCTGGACGCGTTGGAGGCCTTCTCGGCCGCCGCTTCCGCGGAGGTCGCAGCTGCCGGGGGCATCGAAGGACTCACAGATGCTCAGCGAGGGGATCTCATCGACCGAGCCGATGTCGTGCTGCAACCGATCGTCGAGTTCTACGAGCAGTCGTGCCCCGGCGCCAACCTTTCGGCGCTGCTGTATCCGGAATGCGACATCGACGGTGAGGTGTTCCCTCCGCAACTGGTCGTGGTCAACTTCTCTCAGAATCCTGTGGAGGTGGTGGCCGGCGAGATCGTCTTCACCGTGGCGAGCGACGACCTTGAGTTTCGAGACGTTCCCGCCGACCTTCAAGCCGATGACGTGCTGATCGACGGCATCGCTGGACTGGTCCACGTTGGGTCGTGTGACGACTTCAACGGCGGCGTGGATGAGAACGAATTCGCCAGCTACTTCACGGCCACGTTCACGTCCGGCTGCCCCGACGACGTCCCGGCCAAGCTGCCGCGCCTCGAGATCGGGCTCACCCCCGAAGGCCAGGCGTCGCTCGATGAAGCATTGGAGACCCAACCGGGTCCCTTTCCGGTGCCGTTCGAGGTGGACGACCTCACGATCGTCGCCGAGTTTCCAGGCGGGCTGGATGTGCTCCTGGGGGCCGACGCCACGGCACCCGAGGTGAGCCTCGAAGGTTTCAGCATCCCGGTGACGCTCAACGAACCGACATGCGATCCAGCACCATCGCCTGTTGATCCGTCCGAACCGTCACCTCCGTCCGAACCGTCACCTCCGTCCGGGCCGTCGACTCCGTCGGGGCCGTCGACTCCGTCGGGGCCGTCGACTCCGTCGGGGCCGTCGACTCCGTCGGGGCCGTCGGATTTGATGGAACCGCCGAGCGGGTCCGGTCGGCCATCAGGACCTTCAGCACAGCCGAAGCCGCCGACCGGCCCCGGTCAGCCGTCGGCTCCAGGGTCGGCCCCGGTCGGCGCAGTACCAGCACCTCTGGCACCAAAGTTCACCGGCTGATCGCCGCGTCACAATCTCGCCAAGGCTCTGCAACTGGAAGGCGTCGTGGCAGGGTTGACCATGCAGCAGATACCGCGCAGCGACCCCAGGGCCCGCTACATCGCCCGCAACGAGCAGGCGGACCGGACGGGGCTGGATGCCTTCGTCCGCAACCGGCATCGCTGGATCCTTGTCACCAGCCGCGCCGATGGGCGACCCCAGTTGTCGCCGCTGTCGGGCGGGCTGCTGCCCGATGGTCGCCTGATCACTTCGACGTACCCGGAACGGGCCAAGGTGGCCAACGTGCGGCGACGCAGCCGGGTGTCGATGCTGGTGCTGTCCGACGACTGGAACGGGCCGTGGGTGCAGATCGACGGCAGCGCCGAAGTGCTGGACCTGCCGGGCGCCCTCGATGACTTTATTGCCTACTACCGGTCGATCTCGGGCAAGCACCCCGACTGGGACGAATACCGAGACGCGATGACCGAGCAGGGCAAGTGTCTGATCCGCATCGACGTCACCCGCTGGGGGCCGATCGCAAGCGGCGGGTTTCCCGAATCGATGTTTGAACCGGAGGTCTGAGGCTCAACTCTCGGCCCCGGCGGACTAGCTGTTGCGGCTAAGCCACTCCAGGGCCACCCCGGCGTGCATCGCGGCGCCCAAGGGCAATGCGTCCTCGTTGAGGCGCATCACGTCGGAATGGCACGCAGGTGCCTCGAGGAAGTTCTCGATGTCGGCCGGGCAGACGCCGAGAAATGCCATGGCGCCCGGCACCCGTTCGAGGATGTAACTCCAGTCCTCGGCGCCCATCACCGGCGACGGTAGCGGGAACATCCGATCCCGCCCCAGCACCCGATCGCAGACGTCGCCGACCAACCCGGTCATCTCCTCGTTGTTGATGGTCACCGGGTAGCCCCGCTGGTAGTCGATCTCGGCGGTACAGCCGTGGGCGGCGGTCACGCCGTGTACCACCTCGGCGAACAGCTCCTCCACCCGGTCGCGGGTGTGAGCGGAGACGCAGCGCACCGTGCCCTCCATCAGCACCTGTTCGGGAATGACGTTGTGGGTGGTGCCGCCGGTGATGTGGGCCACGGTGACGATCGCCGGGTCGAAGGCCTCGATGCGACGGGTGACCATCGTGGACAACGCCCCGACCAACTCGGCGGCCGCCGGCATCGGGTCGATGCCGAGATGCGGCATGGATGCGTGGGTGCCGCGACCCTTCACCCTCACCGTGAACTCGTCGGCCGACGCCATCAGTGGGCCCGGCCGCGTCGCCATGAAACCGGCCGGGGCGTTCGGGGTGACGTGGATGGCGAACGCGGCGCCGACCGGGGTGGTCAGGCCCTCGGTGAGGATGCCCTCGTCCAGCATCACCTTGGCGCCGGCAAATCCCTCTTCGCCCGGCTGGAAAACCAGACGCACCGTGCCGGGCAGACCGTCACGCCGGGCGAAGAGCAACCGGGCGGCGCCGAGCAGCATCGCCACGTGACCGTCGTGGCCGCAGGTGTGGGCACGTCCCTCGATCGACGAGCTGAACGGCTCGTCGGTGTTCTCGGTCATCGGCAGCGCATCGGTGTCGGCCCGCAACAAGATGGTGGGGCCGTCGGGGTTGCCGACGATGTCGGCCGCCAGCCAGGTGGCGGCCCTGCCCCTCCGAATCGGAACGCCCAGCGCTTTGAGCGCCTTGGCGATCACGTCCTGGGTGCGCGGGTTGTCCAGGCCCAGCTCCGGGTGTTGGTGCAGGTCGCGTCGCCACCCGGTGAGATCGACGGCCAGGCCGGTGGCATCGGCGACCAGCTCGCTCAGCACGTCGTCGGATCCGGCGGTGTTCGATGTGATGTCCCCCATGACCGGGACTCTACGGGGCGTCCGCCGGTCGGTGCCCGGGTAGCGATCGCTGCGGCGGCCTGGTGCATGATGGGACGGTGAGAGTCTGTGTGGTCGGATCGGGCGGGCGCGAGGCGGCGCTGGCGGACGTATTGGGACGCGACGCAACCGAGGTGCTCGTCAGCCCGGGCAACCCGCTGATCGAAGGCTCGGTCGATATTCCTCCGGAGGACCTGGATGCGGATCTGTTCGTCATCGGGCCCGAGGCCCCGCTGGTCGACGGCTTGGCCGACCGCCTGCGGGCCGAGGGCCAGCTGGTGTTCGGGCCGGGTGTCGATGGGGCGCAGCTCGAGGGGTCCAAGGCCTACATGAAAGGCCTGCTGGCCGAGGCAGGGGTGCCGACCGCCCGGTACGGGACGTTCTCCGAGGCGGCACCGGCTCGGGCATTCCTCGACACGATGGCGCCACCGTTCGTCATCAAGACCGACGGGCTGGCCGCCGGCAAGGGCGTGCTGGTTAGCGACGACCTCGCCGAGGCCCGCAACAGCGTGGACGATTACCTGTCCGGACGGGCCTTCGGGGACGCCGGGCAGACCATGGTGATCGAGGAGGGTCTGGTCGGGCCCGAGGTGTCGGTGTTTGCCGTGTGCGACGGCCGGCGCGGGGTGCTGTTGAGCTCCGCCCAGGATTTCAAGCGCATCGGCGATGACGGCACCGGCCCCAACACCGGCGGCATGGGGGCCTACAGCCCCTACCTCGCCGAGGGCGGTCTGGCCGACGGGGCGCTCGAACGCATCGTCGCCGACGACTTCATCGCCCCGACGCTGGCGGCGCTGCGGCGCCGTGGCATCGATTACCGGGGCGTGCTGTACGCCGGGCTGATGCTGACCTCCGACGGGCCGAAGCTGCTCGAGTACAACGTGCGCTTCGGCGACCCGGAGACCCAGGTGGTGCTGCCTCGGATGACCTCCAGCCTGGTCGAACTGCTCGCCCAGGCGGCGGCCGGATCGATCGAGGCGCCACCGACGTTCGCCGACGACGCGATGGTCAACGTGGTGTGCGCATCCGAGGGATACCCGTCAGCGCCGCGCACCGGGGACCGCATCGAGGGCCTCGCAGCGGCCCGCGCGGTGCCCGGGGTCAGCGTCTACGGCGCGGGTGTGTCCACCGGCGACAACGGCGCTCTGGTGACCGCCGGTGGTCGGGTGCTGTCGGTGTGCGGCCGAGGCGCCGACATCGCCCAGGCGAGGGAGCGCGCCTACGCGGGGGTGGCCGAGCTGCGCTGGCGGGGCATGACCGTCCGCACCGACATCGCCTCGACGGCGGCGGCCCGCACATGAGCGACCCCGAGACGGGCAGTGCCCCAACCGGCGTGCCACGGGTGGGCATCATCGGCGGGGGACAACTGGCCCGCATGATCGCCCAGGCGGCGGTGTCGCTCGGTGTTCGGGTGTCGGTCCTCGCGGGGGCCTCGGACGAGGGGGTCCCCGGCGTGTTTGCTTCGGTCACGACCGGCAACCCCGACGACCCGGAGGCCATCGCCGCCTTCGCCGCCGGTGTGGATGTCGTCACGTTTGACCACGAAAACGTCGACTGGGCTGCGCTGGAGGAGGCGGTGGCAAGCGGCGTGGCGGTTCGGCCCAGCCCGGACACGCTGCGCTTCGCCGACAAGGCCCATCAACGCGAGCGCCTGGCGCGGGCCGGCTGCCCGGTGCCCCCGTTCGAGATCGTCGACCCTGCCGGTACCGGTGCTTTGGGTTCGCCGATGGCCGGCCCGTCCCCAACCGAGGTCGCCCGGCGCTTTGCCGATACCCACGGACCCCGTGTCATCGCCAAGGCCAGCCGCGGCGGCTACGACGGGCGGGCGGTTTTCCTTCTCGACGATGCCGACGCTCTGGTCGAGTTTGTTGTCGGGTGGACCGGTGCGCCGCTCGTGCTTGAGCCGGCCCTCGACCTGGCGGCCGAGGTGGCGGTGGTGACCGCCCGCCGCCCGGGCGGGCAGCACGCGACCTACCCGGTGCTGGAGACGATCCAGCGCGACGGCATGTGCAACGAGGTGGTCGTTCCGGCCCGGCTGGACGAGGCGGTGTTGGCGCGGGCCCGGCAGGTGGGCGAGGAGGTGGCGCTGGTCGCCGAAGCGGTCGGCGTCATCGCGGTGGAACTGTTCATCACCACCGGTGGTGCGGTGTTGGTGAACGAGATCGCCCCCCGTGTTCACAACTCGGGACACGTCACCTCCGATGCCTGCCTCACCGGCCAGTTCGAGCAGCACCTGCGCGCCGTGCTCGACCTGCCCCTCGGTGACGTGTCGCTGCGCAGCCCCGCCGCCATGGTGAACGTGGTCGGCGCAGGCGGGCCATCCGGCGAGGAAGCCCCCGAGCCGAGGGCGCGCCTGGCAGCCGGCATGGCAGTCGACGCGGCCGCCAAGGTTCATTTGTACGCAAAGACCCCCAGGCCGGAGCGAAAGATCGGCCACGTCACCGTGTGCGACGACGACGCCGACCGCGCGCTCGCCCGTGCGACGGCGGTGGCACGCGCCCTCGACGGCCGAGATGAGGAGGCAACATGAGCCAACCCGACGCCCCGCCCGCCACAGGCCCGACGGTGGGCATCATCATGGGTTCGTCCTCCGACGCGGAGACGATGGGACCGGCGGCCGAGGCTCTCGAGCGCTTCGGCGTGAGCCACGAGGTGCGGGTGATCTCGGCCCACCGCTCGCCCCACCGCATGGTCGACTACGCCACCGGCGCGGCCGAACGCGGGCTGTCGGTGATCATCGCCGGTGCGGGCGGGGCAGCCCACCTGCCGGGCATGGTCGCGTCGATGACCACGTTGCCGGTGGTCGGTGTGCCGGTGCCATCCAAACACCTCTCCGGCGAGGATTCGCTGCTGTCGATCGTGTCGATGCCAAGCGGCGTGCCGGTGGCGACCATGGCGATCGGCGGGGCCGAGAACGCCGGGCTCATGGCGGTCCGCATGCTGGCGTTGGCCGACCCAAACCTGGCCGAGGCGCTCGCAGCCCACGCACGGGCGCTCGAGGCCAAGGCGATCGCCCAGGACGCCTCGCTTCAGCCCGAACCCACCGACGGAGGAACGCCCTGATGGCCACCACCCCCCAGACCGGCACCTCCGAGGGTGCCGCCGCTCGTTCGCCGGTCGCCAACGTGCTCGCCGGGCGCTACGCCTCGCCGGAGATGTCCGAGTTCTGGTCGGCCGAGGGCAAGATCGTGCTGGAGCGTGAGCTGTGGATTGCGGTGCTCACCGCGCAGGCCCAGCTGGGCATGGACGTCCCCGACGGTGTGATCGCCGACTACGAGGCGGTGGCCCACCGGGTGGATCTCGGCTCGATCGACGCCCGGGAGCGCATCACCCGCCACGACGTGAAGGCTCGCATCGAGGAGTTCAGCGCGCTGGCGGGCCACGAGTACATCCACGCCGGCATGACCAGCCGTGACCTGACCGAGAACGTCGAGCAGCTGCAGCTGCGTCGTTCGATGGAGCTGCTCGCGGACCGGGCCGTCGCCTCGCTGGCCCGCCTGGCGCAGCTGGCGGCCGACCACGCCACCACGGTGATGGCCGGGCGGTCCCACAACGTGGCCGCCCAGGCGACCACGCTCGGCAAGCGGTTTGCGTCGGCCGCCGAGGAGCTGCTCGAGGCCCACGACCGGCTGCGGGCGCTGATCGAGCGCTATCCGCTGCGGGGCCTGAAGGGTCCGGTCGGCACCCAGGCCGACCTGGTCGACCTGCTCGGTTCGCCCGAGCAGGTGGCCAACCTGGAGCGCCGGGTGGCCACCCACCTTGGCTTTGCCAACGTGTTGACCAGCGTGGGGCAGGTGTACCCGCGTTCGCTCGACTACGAGGTGGTGACAGCGCTCGCACAGTTGGCCTCCGGCCCGTCGTCGCTGGCGACGACCATCCGGTTGATGGCCGGCAACGAGCTGGTGACCGAGGGGTTCCGCGAGGGCCAGGTGGGCTCCTCGGCGATGCCACACAAGATGAACGCCCGATCCGCCGAGCGGGTGTGCGGGCTGCGGGTGATCCTCGATGGTCACGTTGCCATGATCGGCGGGCTGGCCGGGCACCAATGGAACGAGGGCGACGTGTTCGACTCGGTCGTCCGGCGGGTGGCGCTGCCCGACGCGGCCTTCGCCACCGACGGCCTGTTCAACACGTTCATCGATGTGCTCGACGGCTTCGGTGCCTACCCGGCCGTGATCCAGCGCGAGCTCGACCGTTACCTGCCCTTCCTGTCGACGACCAAGGTGCTGATGGCGGCCGTGCGCAACGGCGTGGGCCGAGAGACTGCCCACGAGGCGATCAAGGACCACGCGGTGACGGTCGCTCGGGAAATGCGCGAGGCGGGCACCGAGGGCAACGACCTGCTCGACCGCCTGGCCGGCGAGCCCGCTCTCGGGCTGGACCGGGGCCAGATTGACGCCGCGCTGGGCGAGCCGCTCGACTTTGTCGGCACCGCTCCCCAGCAGGTTGCGACGGTGGTCGAGCGCATCGAGCGAACCCTGAAGGCCCACCCCGAGGCGGCGGCCTACACCCCTGCGCTGGTCCTGTAATGGGGGACCCGGCGTTCGAAAGGAACCTCACATGGAGCTGATCTATTCGGGCAAGGTGCGCGACATCTACGACGCCGGGAACGACCGGCTGGTGATGGTCACCTCCGACCGCATCTCGGCCTTCGATGTGGTGATGGACGAGGTGATCCCCGACAAGGGCCGGGTGCTCACCGCCACGTCGGCGTACTGGTTCGATCACCTCGCCTCGGTCGGCGACGGTTCGATCGGGTCGCACCTGATCAGCTGCGACCTGGCCGACGTGCCCGACGGCGCCGAGCATCCCGACTGGGCCGGTCGGGTGATGCTCACCCGACGGGCGGAGATGTTGCCGGTCGAGGCGATCGTGCGCGGCTACGTGTCGGGATCGGCCTGGCGTGAGTACTCGGCCTCCGGAACGATCCACGGCATGCCAGCCCCCGATGGTCTGGTCGAGTCGGCCCAGCTGCCCCAGCCGATGTACACCCCGTCGACCAAGGCGGCGGTGGGGGACCATGACGAGAACATCTCGGTCGACGCAGCCGCCGACATTCTCGGCGGCGAGCTGGCCCAGCGGGTCGAGACGGCAGCGATGGCGCTGTTCGCCGCCGGTTCGGCGGCAGCGGCCGAGCGGGGGCTGATCCTGGCGGACACCAAGTTTGAGTTCGGGCTGATCGACGGCCAACTGGTGCTGTGCGACGAGGTGCTCACCCCGGACTCGTCCCGGGTGTGGCCCTCCGAGGGGTACACCCCCGGACAACCCCAGCCCGCCTTCGACAAGGAGCCGCTGCGGGCCTGGTTGTCCGAGCAGCCGTGGGACAAGACGCCGCCGCCGCCCACCCTGTCGCCCGACGTAGTCACCGAGACCGCCGCCCGCTACCGGGAGGCGTACGCCCGACTCACCGGCAGGTCCCTGGCCGATTGGCCCGGCGCAACTACCTGACGCTCGCCGCGGCGGGTTGGGGGCGGTCGATGTCCGCCTACCCTGAGCGCATGTCGCTGAGCCTGTCAAAGCATCCGTCGTTCTCCGGCCGTCCGGGCCCGGTGCTCGTGGTCGTGGCCGATGGGGTGGGGGTGGCACCTCCCGGGGCGAGCAACGCGGTGACCGAGGCCGTCACCCCGACGTTGGACCTGCTCACCTCGGGCGAGTTGTACACCGAGCTCGCCGCGCACGGCCCGGCGGTCGGCCTGCCGACAGATGACGACATGGGCAACTCCGAGGTCGGCCACAACGCGCTCGGAGCGGGCCGAATTTTCGAGCAGGGCGCCAAGCTGGTCAACAAGGCGATGGCGGACGGCTCGATCTTTCAGACCGATGTGTGGAGGGAAGCTGTCGACCATGGCCGCATCGGAACGCTCCACCTGATCGGGCTGCACTCCGACGGCGGGGTCCACTCCACCAACGAGCAGCTCTACCAGTTGCTGCATCGGGCGGCGGACGACGGTGTCACCAGCTGCGCCGTGCACCTCCTCCATGACGGCCGTGACGTGCCCGCCCGGTCGGCCCTCGGGTACATCGAGGCCACCGAAGCGGTGCTCGCCGAGATCAACGGCGCCGGCGACGGCCGCGACTTCCGGATCGCATCGGGTGGCGGCCGCATGCGCATCACGATGGACCGCTACGGCGCCGATTGGCCGATGGTCGAGCGGGGCTACCGCACTCACGTGTTCGGCGAGGGGCGGCGCGTGGCGTCGGCGACCGAAGCGGTGGAAACAATGTACGGCGAGACCGACAGGGGCGATCAGTACCTCGGCGAGTTCGTCGTCGAACGCAACCTTGGCGACGGCGGCGAGCCGGCGGGAACGATCGTCGACGGCGACGCCGTGATCTTCTTCAACTTCCGGGGGGACCGGGCGATCGAGATCTCCCAGGCGTTCGAGGACGACCACTTCGATCACTTCGATCGCACTGGCCCGGACGGCGAGTCGCGACCCAACGTGTTCTACGCCGGCATGTTGCAGTACGACGGCGACCTGGAGGTGCCGACGCAGTACCTGGTCAATCCGCCGGCGATCGACCGGACGATGGGGGAGTTCCTCTGCGCCGAGGGCGTCACCAGCTTTGCGATCTCCGAGACGCAGAAGTTCGGGCACGTCACCTACTTCTGGAACGGCAACAAGTCGGGCTACATCGAAGAGGCGTTGGAGACCTACATCGAGATCCCGTCCGACAACGTCGAGTTCGACACGACGCCGGCGATGAAGGTTCGGGAGATCACCGACGAGACGATCGACCTGTTGCGCTCGGGCGAGTACCGGTTTGGACGTCTCAACTTCCCATCGGGCGACATGGTCGGCCACACCGGCCACCTGCCTGCCACCGTCGAGGCCATGGAGATCATCGACGAGTCGATGGCCAAGCTGGTTGAGGTGATCGATGAGCTCGACGGCGTGTTGATCTACACCGCCGACCACGGCAACGCGGACATCATGTTCACCGAGTCGGACGGCGTGCGCTCACCCAAGACCAGCCACACCCTGTCGCCCGTGCCGTTTGCGATCCACGACCCCAACTACGACGGCGAGTACCACGTGACTGGCGCCGCCCCCGGGCCGGCCCACGGCCTGGCCAACGTCGCCGCCACGGTGTTCAACCTGCTCGGCTACGAAGCCCCCGACGACTACCTCCCCTCGATCATCAACTTCTGACCGGCCGCATCGGCGAAGTCGGCCCAGGCCTCGCCGCCGTACCAGAGGTACGCAACCACAAACATCAGCCGCTGTAGCACGCCGTCGATCGAGCCGAGCGCAGTCATCCCGAGCGGAACAGCCACCGATGTCGCAATGGCGATCAAATCCAACGTGCGCCACGGTTCCCCGTTGGTTCGTCGACGAAAGACGACCGAGAGCACTCCGAACGCAAAGGCGAACCCCATGACGGTCGCAGCGACCGAGTGCAGTGCATCCTCGGTCGGGTCGAAGGGGACGCCGGGCAGCCATGACCGTAGTGAGAATGCGGCGACCGCGATCATGCAGACCCCAAAGACGAAGTGGAACCCGGTGGCGAGGCGGCCCCACGCGGAGCCACGTCGGCGGCCGATCCAGAGCACCGCCAGCCCGAACAGGACGAAGCCTGCTCGGGCCAGCCAGGCACCGTGAACACCCTGGGCGCCGGCTTCGCTGGTGGTGTGCTCCACCCACGAGTAGGACGCCGGGAGCACCAGCGGCACCAGTGCGAGAGCAGCGGCGGAGCAGATCAGCCCGACAACACCGACCAGTTGGCCCGCCGCCGGGTTTGTTGCGTTCCCGCCCGCCACGGGATGCCACACTACAGGAATCCTTCTGTGCCGGACGGTGTGGGATCATGGGGCCATGACCTTCGACGTCGTCGTTGACATCTCGTTGCGCCCCGGAATCTCCGATCCCGAGGGTGCGACCATCGAACGATCCTGCGGAGCCCTCGGCTTCGACGGCATCAGCGGGGTGGCGGTCGGCAAGACCGTCCGCTTCCGCCTCGACGCCGCCGACGAGGCAGCAGCACGCACCGAGGTGGAGGAGCTGTGCGACAAGTTCCTGACCAACCCGGTGATCGAAGAGGCGGAGATTCGCCTGACCCGGTTGGAGAGCACAGCGGCCACGGCCGGGGCGGCCTGATGGCTCCCGTGGTGGCGGTCATCCGCTTCCCCGGAACCAACTGCGAGTTCGATGCGGCCGAGGTTCTGGCCGACGCCGGTGCCGAGCCACGGCTGGTGTTCCACGCCGAGGATCATCTCGACGGGGTCGATGCTGTGGTGCTGCCCGGTGGGTTCGCCCACGGCGACTACCTGCGGCCCGGCGCCATCGCTCGCTTCTCGCCCATCATGCCCGCAGTGATCGCGCTGGCCGAGGCCGGTCGGCCCGTCGTCGGCATCTGCAACGGGTTCCAGGTGTTGTGCGAGGCCGGCCTGCTGCCCGGTGCGCTCCAGAAGAACGCCCAACTGAAGTTCGTGTGCGGACCCAGCACACTGGAGGTGGCTTCTGTGGACACTGCGCTCACGCAGGGCCTCGAGGTGGGTCGTCACCTGTCGATCCCGGTCAACCACTTCGAGGGCAACTACACGGCCGCCCCCGAGACGCTGGCCATGCTTCGGGCCGAGAACCGGATCGTGTTTCGCTACGTCGACAACCCCAACGGGTCGGCCGACGACATCGCCGGCGTGTGCAACGAGGGCCGCAACGTGGTCGGCCTGATGCCCCACCCCGAGCGTGCCGCCCACGAGTTGCTGGGCTCGACCGACGGACGGGTGCTGATGGAGGCGCTGGTCGAGTCGGCCTCCCAACCGGTTCCGGCCTGAGTTTCCTCGCCCGGCGAGACGCCCCGTGATCACCGGCGGGGTGGACCTGGCCGCCGATCCGAAGCGGACGGCGCTGTGCGCCATCGACTGGTCGAGCGGCTCGATTGAGCTGTCCGACGGCCCGGTGGACGACGACGCCATCGTCGCCCTCGCTCACCGGGCGCCGCTGAGCGGCTGGGACGTGCCCCTCGGCTGGCCCGACGCGTTTGTGGCGGCGATCGCGAAGCATCACAGCGGTCCAGGCCGGGGGAGAGGAGTGGCCGCCGCCGGCCCCGAGGAGCGGCGACTGATGCGCTACCGGCTGACCGACCGGCGCTTCGCCGAAGGCTCCGACCCGGCGCGATGGCCGCTGTCGGTGTCGACCGACATGATCGGCGTTCCGGCTCTGCGGGCCGCAGCGTTGCAACGCCGGTTGGTCGACGAGGGGCTGGTCGTCGACCGCTCCGGCGGAGACGGCGCAGTCGCCGAGACGTACCCGGCCGGGGCCCTGGCCGCCTGGGGCTGGCCTTCCCGGGGCTACAAGGGCGCGCCGGGACGGGAGCTGAGGGTGGACCTGGTCGCCAGGCTGGTCGCAGCACTGCCGACGCTGTCGTTCAGCACCGAGGTGCGTGAGGCGATGGTGGGCTCCGACGATCGCCTGGATGCGCTGATCTGTGCGCTGGTGGCCCGGGCCGTGGCCACCGGACGGGGAACGCCGCCTCCGGAGGCCGACCTACCAGCCGCCCGTCGCGAGGGCTGGATCCACGTCGCCGGCGTCTCGGCCGAGCGGCTCAGCCGGTAAAGGCCGGTGCCAGGGGAGTTGCCGCAGCGGACGGAGCCTCGTTGGCGGACGAGGGGGCCTCGTCGGCCGACGGCGGCACCGTCGTGGTCGTCGTCGGCTCCTCGGCGTCGGGGAAGTCGTTGGGCAGGATCGTCAGCGAGATGAAGCCGTTGTTAAACGCCTCGACGTCGGTCGTGGGGTTCTCCAGGGTGGAGGTGCAGTCCTGGAGGCCGACGTTGGCGTCCGGGTTGAGGTCGTTGGTCACCTCGACGACGCCTCGGACGTTGCCGTCGGTGCAGGTCGGGGCGTTGATGCTGGAGACCTGCACCGGCTCGGTGCCGTCGCGCAGCGCGGCCTCGTGGGCGTCCAGCCAGTCGATGGCGGCGCCGACCGACGCCGGGAAGTCCGGCGGGTCCCCGAGACCCTGCGAGACGGCGAGGGCGGGAATGCCTGCACGTGCGCCGGTCTGGGCGGCGCCGACCGTGCCGGAGATCGGGGCCAGGAAGCCGATGTTCTGACCGTCGTTACTGCCGGTCATCACCAGGTCGGGCGTCCCCGCCGGGCCTGGGTTGTCGAGGGCGTACTGCACCGAGTCAGCCGGGGTGCCGGCCACCGCAGTGCCGGCGAAGCCGCTCTCGGTTGTGCCCGGTGCGCCCGGCGCTCCACCCGGTGTGGTCGAGTCGCCCTTGCCGCTCTGGTTGGTCGCCGGGGCGGACACCACCAGCGTGGTGTCGGGCCGGGCGCGCAGCGCCTCGACCAACGCGTCGATGCCGTCGGCGCCGATGCCGTCGTCGTTGCTGACCAGGATGACCAGCGGGTCGACGTCCTGCGCGCCCGCTCGTGCGTGTTCGAGCGTCGTGATGCCGAGCAGCGCCAGTACGGCGGCGGCAGCTGCGATGGCGATTCGTCGGGCCAGCGGTCGACTGGTCTGGGCCTGCGTGGTCGAGTTCATGTGGTTCCCCTGGTGGGCCCGGTGCCGGTGACGGGTCCGTGTCATCGGTCACCTAAATGGGCTACGGCGCAGCGTAGCGCCGCCTGTGTCCGGACGGGCGAGATCTTCTCCCGGCCGCTTGGGAGCGGCTTCATACCGCTGCTGTCGCTGGACCACCGAGCTGCGCTTCAGCCGTAACGACGTGGTTCAAGCCGGGTGAGCGGCGATACGACGGCCGAGGTTCGCCAAGGGCGGCCAAGAACCAGGTGGTCGGCTATTCGGTGGCCATCGCCCAACGGGATGAGCCGATCTGGTTCGGCGGGGGCGCTCGCCAAGGACCTTTGCCTCCCGTCACTGAGGGCCGGCCGCAACGATGACAAGGTTCGCTGGGTTGCAAACATCCCTGCTCCGCCGATCCTGGCGGGGGCGGGGTTCTCCAGCACGGCTTCCCACTCGCCCGTTGGGCTGCGCAGAGCGTTGTTGAGCGGACCACCGACGCAGCAGCAATTGCTTTGCCTGCGGCCGCTGGGCAGGCTCGGCAACTCGGAACAGCGGCCCGTGGCCCTTCACCACATGTGGCTAGATTTCCTCTCTGAAAAGCGCCATAATCGCGGGGATGGAAGCCGGCGTGAGAGAACTCAGAGACAACCTCAGTCGCTATCTCAGCATCGTGCGGGACGGCCACGATGTGACCGTGACTGACCACGGCAAGGCCGTAGCCCGTCTCGTGCCGCTCGACCAGCAGCGCCCGATCGACCGCCTCATCAGCGAAGGTCTGATTTCGCCGCCAGTTCACGAAAAGCGCCCACGCACCGCTCCGCCCGTGCGCGGCAGCGGAACCGTGAGCGACCTAGTCGCTGAGCAGCGTCGGTGATTGCATACTTCGACACGTCAGCGCTCGTTCCGCTTGTGGTCAGCGAACCTGCATCATCGACGTGTGGCCGATTGTGGAACGAAGCGACGCGCGTCATCAGCACGCGCCTGATCTATCCCGAAGCGCGAGCAGCGCTGGCCCAGGCTCGACGAATGAGTCGATTGACCGTCGCGGGGTTGGAACAAGCTGTAGACGACCTGGACTCGATCGCCCTAGAGATCGGCTACATCGAGCTATCAGCCGAGCTAGCGGCATTCGCAGGCGATCTCGCACAGGCCCACGGGCTCCGAGGCTACGACGCAGTACACCTTGCCTCGGCGGCGCTCGCCAACGATGGAGAACTAGCCCTCGTGACGGGCGATCGCAAACTCGGAGCGGCCGCTCAGGCGATCGGAATCTCCGTCGCGTTGACGACGCCATGACCTGGGAACCTCGTCCGGCCTGACGGCGGTCGGTCGTGCTCGGCACTGGGGTGAAATGAGGTGTAGTTGGCTCGGGTCTGGGCGCGTCAAGGGTGGGGTCGGGGCGAAGCCCCGAAGATTCTGATTTGGGGGGCCGGTTGGGTCAGGCAGCGGGGGTGAGGTTGACGGTGTATCCGGCTGCTTGGAGTTCCTTGACGTGCCGGTTCACTTTGGCTTTGGGGTCTTTGCGGTTGTCGTAGTAGCCGGAGCCCAGGTCGCGGTAGATCTCCCCGGTGATGGCCATGTGGTAGGCGGCGACCAGCATGCTGTGAGCGATCGCGACAGCGGCTTTGTTCGGTCCTCGCCGCCGAGCGATCCGCTTGTAGCGCTCGGAAAGGAACGTCCCTTTGGTTCTCGCCGCTGCACGGGCGGCTTCCACAAGGGCGCCTTGGAGATGCCGGCTGCCTTGTCGTGTCCCGGCAGGCCGACGCTTCCCAGCCGATTCGTGTGAGGCCGGCGCTAGCCCGGCCCACGCAGCAAGATGCTTGGCAGAAGGGAACCGGCCCATATCGGCACCGATCTCAGCGACCATCATCTCAGCGGTCCGGGTCGACACCCCAGGGATCGTCGACCACAACCGGACCAGCTCGTCAAAAGGGCGGGTCGCCTCAACAATCTCATCTGACAGCTCGTCGATCGTGGTATCCAGGAAATCGATGTGGGCGATGATCGCTTTGGCGACCACGGAGTGTTGGCGGCCCCAGCGGCCCTCCAACGCCTCGACCAACGCGGGGATCTTCGGCCGCATCCGTCCCTTGGCCAGCTCGGCGAGAACCTCGGGGTCCACTTGCCCGGAGATGAGCATCTCGATCATCGCCCGAGACGACTTCGACCACACCTTCGATGCGACCGACGTCAACTTGATCCCGGCATCCTGGAGAACCTTCTCCAGACGCTGCATCTCGACCCCACGGGCAACAATCTGGGTTTTCCGGTAGCGGGTCAACTCCCGTAACGCCCGGATCTCGGGCTCTGGGACCATCGACGCCCGAACCATCCCGTGTGCGGCCACATCGGCGAGCCACTCCGCATCGGACATGTCGGTCTTCCGACCCGGCACGTTTTTCACATGATGGGCGTTGACGAGCCACATGTCGTCGAAACGGCCCTCCAGCCCATAGAACACCGGTTTCCAATACACACCGGTCGATTCCATCACCACCAACTCAACGTCGGCATCCGCGAGCCACTCGCCCAGCCCACGGACCCCCTTGACGGTGGTGGAGAACCGCTCCTTGATCACCGACACCTCGACGCCGTCGAATATCTCAACACACGCGGTCACCGAGTCCCGATGCACATCCAAACCGGCCACCCGGTTCGAAATCCGTCTCATAATGCTCACCCTCCCAGGTCATGCCCGCGTGATGCGGCCGCTGAGGGAAGACCAGGAACGAATCAAAATCTGGGGTTCGTGCTCGAAGCAACACTCCCCGGTCCTTCGGGCCTCGCACCAGACTGACTGCGGGCTCTCGGCTCCAAGAATGAACGGCGACCACACCCCAGCGGCCACCCACCCATCATTTCATCCTCACCCCGATGGCGCACCCGCCATAGAGACTGACTGGGAAAGTCTGACGCCACGTCGATCAATGCGTACCGGAAACTGTGCGGTGTCAGGTCCTGACGGGCGTTTGCCAGTGAAACTGCGGCACGGCATAAGGGCCGAACTGTGGCACCCTTCGTTCCTGCTGGCGGACATCCCGTTGAGCGTTGACGAGCACCCCCCGTGGACGCCGTCGCCGCTACGCCAGCGCGCTTTTGCCGGAAGAGGGGCGGCACCGTCGCCAGAGTGACTGTCTCTGATCTGGGCATCGAGCCTTTCGTCCTGGCGCGGGGCCCTGGGCGCGAAGGTCGGAGTAGCCTGAGAGGATGGTCTTCACCAGGATCACTTCAGACCCGGCCGTCATGGCTGGCGTGCCTTGCATACGAGGGATGCGATTTCCCGTGGCCACGGTCATCGCGATGGTTGCCGATGGCATGGCCAACGACGAGATCCTCGCTGAGCACCCTGATCTTGAGCCCGAAGACATCGTCGAAGCGCTCAAGTTCGCAGGGCTCGCCGTGCAGGAACGCCAGTTGCCTCTCCTCTTGGCGTGAGGTTTCTGCTCGACCAGAACGTCTCACCGGTCCTGGTCGGATTGCTGGTCGAAGCCGGGCATTCGACTGAGCATCTGCGGGTCAACAGATGTTGACGACGGTCATTCGAGTGCCTAGTGTGAACGGGTGGACATCGAGGCGGGCGCTCGCAAGCACGGTGTCTCCGATGACGACATGCTCCACGCACTTCGACACCACTGGCGAGGATTCGAGACCGATGATCCTGATGTCACGATGTTCATCGGGCCATCCTCGAACGCTGAGCCACTTGAAGTCGGGGTCGTCGACGATACAGATGGAGTTGCGATCATTCACGCAATGCGAGCACGGTCCAAGTTCCTGAAAGGCTGGTGGACGCCATGACGACGACACGAGCACACCGAGCCGACGCCCTCGAGCGATGGGCCGAGAAGGTGGACGTCAACGATCTGGTCGAGGCCCGGACTGCGGCTCTTCGGGCGATCGCGGAGTTGGTTGAACAGCGAGACGGTGTCGACACCGCACTGCTGGACGCGATTCGCAGCGCTCGAGAAGCCGATCGTTCCTGGTCCGAAATCGGAGCGATGCTGGGTGTCTCTAAGCAGGCGGCGCAACGCAAATACGCCGCCAAGCTCTCCGCGTAGCCTCACCCGGCCAGGCGCAGCTTCGGTCCCAGCGATCTCGTTCGGTACTGCTTGCGGATCGTTCGGTTCGTCAGCTTTGGCGGGTGGCTCCGGCGACGAAGGTGGACACGATGTAGGTGGCGTGCCGGTCGAGGCTGCGCCTGGCCCGGTCGTAGCGCATCGTGGTTCTCGGGTCGGCGTGACTGGCTGCTTCCTGGACGTCGAGAAAGATCGGCCCCATCGTCCGGTCACCGATGTAGAGGTCGAGTGCCCTGCCGGTGCGTGGTGCGATGGGGATGGTGACGTGCTTGGAGCCTTTGCGCACGATTGCGAGGGTTCGGTGGCCGCGTTCGGTCGACAGGTCCTCGATGTCGGCGTTGAGCGCTTCGGAGATTCTCAGCCCGTTGAGCGCCAACAAGGCAAGGTTATGAGGGCACCGTCTCGGAGGTCCCCGAGACCTGCCTGGACCAGCAGGGCACTGAGTTCGTTGCGGTCGAGGCCAAGGGTGCGGGACTCGCAGTCAACCTTGGGTCGACGGATGTTGGCTGCTGGGTTCTTCGTGATGGTGTCTTCGATCTGGCAGTACTTGTAGAACGACGACAACGTCGACAGGCGTCGGGCGATCGTGGAGGCCATCCGGCCTTCCTGTTCCATCCACCGGCCGAACAGCTCAAGGTGCGCGCGTTTGAGGTTGAAGAGGTTGAGATCGTGGTCGTGGCACCACCCGGCGAAGATCCGCAGGTCGGTGGTGTAGCTGACACGTGTGCCACTGGAGTAGCCAGCCAGGAAAGCCGCGACGGCGACTCGTCCGGACACCAGGAGCGGGTCCTCAGGTTGGACGATCTCGGCGGGTAGCGCGTGGGTGTAGTTGGTATCGGCCATGATGGCCTCCTTGGTGACCCAGCCTCCCAAAGAGGCGGGATCAACCCTCCCACCACCAACCGGCACCAACACCCAGAAACGCCCACCCGGCGACCGGTGGCGGCGTTATCGGGTGCCCCAAGAGGGCGGCAGTAGTGCGGGCTCGGCACATGCAGAATCAGAGATTATGTGGTGTAGATATGCGCAGGCGTGGATCGCTGGCTGACAGACCCGTCCACCTTGAGGCCCAATGGGGTGACCGGCTGCGACCGGGCGCACCAACATCGAGACCTTCGAGGCAACTGGCTAGCGAATTTTCACGTCGAGAATCTTCTCGACGTCGCAGACGGTTGACAGCCGGTGCTCTTCGGGCACTGAGTGCGCACGTCCTGGGTCGATCAGGAACGCACCCATCCCAGCCGTGGTTGGGCCGAGGCAGTCGGCCTGGTGGCTGTCACCAATGAACACCGCTTCATCGGCACGGCAGCCGACGCGTTCGAGCGCCGCCCGGTAAATCGATTGGTGTGGCTTCATCCACCCGTGCTGGACCGACAGCACCACCGCCGACACCTCAACGTCGATCGCCATCTCCCCCAGCATCCTCGGAACCATCCCGACGTCATGAGTATTCGACACGACCGCGATCGACCACGTCGCCGCCAACCGCCGGATCATCTCGCTTGCGCCCGGGACGGGTTGGATGTGTCTGGCCCACTCGTTGACGAAGGACATGCCCAGCCGATCGACGTCCTCAGGTGCCGGTTCTAGGTCGGCTGCGTCCGCGAACGCAGCTGCGGCATCCGACATCGAGAACTCACGCAAGGTCAGTCGAGCGGCTCGTTCGAGAGCCATCGACGCCTCGTCCCAGGTCTGAAGAAGTGAGTCGTGATCGGACTGGAACCCGAGCGACACCGCCAGTTCGTGGGTGTCGGGGTATCCGAGCCGGGTCCGGTCGGGCTCATACTCGACCAGCGTTCCGAAGAAGTCGAAGAGCAAAGCCCGCTTGTCCCGATTCTTCTTTGTCATCTCTGCGGCTCCGGCTCGGGCGCCGGAGCCCGGCAACCAGTCTACGCCCCGCTAGCGATCAACAACTTGAGAGCGGATGCTCCCCACAACCAGGGCCTCGAGCGAGATCGCGGCACGAGAACACCGCGCTGCAGTGTCGGCGCTTTCGGCCGCCTTTGACCGGGATTATGCAGCGTGCGACTGGGGCCGATACCGAGTGGCTCGTTGGCACTCCACGGCGTGACTATGCGCTGTCGTTATGCGTGGGCTCTTCACTTGCTTCGCTTCGTCGGCGTCAGCTGGGCTCCAAGTCTGGAATCGAACAGGTTCTGGGGAACTCGAACGGCTCGGCGGGCGTCGGAGTAAGTATGGGATCGCTGCAACGAGTCGGAGACCGTCACGCCCGCGTACCTGTGCCGTCGGGGCGGGTGACCGCCGCTGTCGTGGCGGCGGGGGTGCTCGGCGGGTGCTCCGCCACCGCCGACCAGCCCATGACCCACTCGGCTGTAGCTGGAACCTGGCCCACCCCGCTCGGGCTGATCGACCAGGGCGTACGGGACGAGCAGCGAGTATTGGTGGTCCGGACGCTGCTTCCAGGAAAGGATGCCTGCGATGACCAGTAGCGCCGTACCTAGCAAACGCCGTCTTGGCGTGTTCGCCTTCTTTGTCGGGATGATGGCTGCCGGTCTGGTTTCCGCACCCCCGGCATCCGCCGACTGTCCGGGCCCGTCAATGTCGTTCAGCCCTCAGGATGTGGATCGAGGTGGCGAAGTGACGGTGACCGGCGAAGCGTGGGGTGACAACTGCTACGACACCGGACCGCCACCAAACGGCGAAGGGGTGCTAGGTCGCCCAGCGACCGATATCGAGATCGTCCTCACCCAGGGCGACACAGAATGGGTGCTGGGGACCGTTGACGCCGACAACCAGTACGGATTTGAAAAGCAGATGGTGGTCCCAGCGGACGCATCGCCGGGCGAGGCCCAACTGAACGCACGGCATACCGGGGCCGCTCCGTACATTCCCTACGTTGAACCGACGCTTCGGATCAGCGACGCACCGGCAATCACGCCCCCATCCACCACCGAGCCCAAACCGGCTTCGCCGCCACCGGGGTCAACGACGGCCGTCCAAGACCAGCCAAACGCAGAAGAGTCGAGAACGGTTGCTCCCTGGCTCGGCGCCGTCGCCGCTGCGCTGGTAGTTGCGGCATGGGTGGCGGTGCTTCGACGGAAATCGGCGTAGGGCATGGCACTCTCAACGGCCAGGATGGGTGGAGCGATCCCGAGAGTCAGCTCGGCTACCTGAATGTGTGCGGTCCCGCTGAGCTGGTCCCCTGCAGCTGGCGCAGCCCGGTCCCTTTCAACTGGCGCACGACAACATGCGCCCCGTATTCGACGGGCTCGTCCGGGATTATGCGGCGCCGCACCAGGGCCGTTCCTGAGTGGACAAGGCGGCGCCCGCCAGGTGATTCTGGGCGGTCAGATGGGCTGTGTGCGGTCAGGTTGTCCGGCGGACGTTCCCGAGCTGACAACTTCTATTGTCAGCCGGGCTGGTGGCAACTAGGGTTGTCGCTGTGGAGATACTGGCAAGTGCTCGCAAGCACGGCATCTCCGACGACGACATCGACCATGCAATCGACCACGCTCTTGGGTGGATCAGCCATCCAGATCAGCCTGACTTCACCATGTTGGTCCGCCCGGATCGCCAGGCTGCGCTCCTCGAGGTCGGCGTGCTCCAAGCAGGAGAACGTGACTACGTGATCCACGCGATGCCGGCCCGACGTAAGTATCTGAAACTGATTGGCCCTCCAGGAGGTGACCCTCGATGAAGACATCCAAGCACCCAAGAAACCTCACCGATGAAGAAGCAGCGTCAATCGTCGAAGCGTTCGACGACGCACCCGAGGATGGCTACGTCGTCGGTGGCGGAGGTGCACTCGCGGAGCTCCGCGCGGCGGCAGCGGCACGCCAGGATGCCGTCGACCGAATCAACTCAGCCGCCCTGCTCGCCCGGCGCGAAGGAGCATCGTGGAGGGTCATCGGAGCGCAGCTTGGCATTACCCGCCAAGGCGCTCGCCAACGCTTTGAACGACTTCCAGGCTCCTGATCAGCGTCCTCAGCGGAGGTAGCCAGTGGCATCCCGGGTGGCGCCCATTCGGAGCGCGAACCGATCGCCTCGATGCATGTTCAACTTGCTGCCGACATCGGCCGCCCGTTGTCCGGAACTGGGCAACTTCCCCGAACGGCCGGCACCCGCTCGATGATCGCGCTCGAAGCGCGCCACCACCCACTCGGCAACCGGCGAAGTCGGACGCCGCCGGTCAAGTGAGGGGCGCCTCATGACGCTCACCGGCCCGAATCGGCCTCAAATACGGCCGTATTCGAGACGGTCGAATGCATCGCTGCCTGTCCTGCCGAGTGGCTAGCGAGCGCCATCGAGGAGCGCTGATCTCTGACCCAGCTGGGCTGAGCGATCTTCCGTCGCCTGGTAGTAGGCGAAGTTTGGTCGTACTCCGGCCTGGGCACACTGCGACACGTGGAGCACAAAACGTGGAAGTTTCAGCTCAAGGGTGAGGACCACATCGTCCGTCTTGACTGGACGTACTGGGGTGGACGCCGTGAAGTGTTCGTCGACGGACAACAACGCCACGAGAGCATCATTCCGATGCGCTGGCGATCGTCCCAGGTGTTCGAACTTGAAGGTTCCCACTGCGTTGTGACGACCGAGCCGACCGGTTTGATGTCCCCGAAGTTTCGTATCTCGCTCGAGATAGACGGAGAAGGCATCAAGCCCCAGCCGGGTTCGTCGTTCTGGGAAGGCTGAAGCAGCTCGCCCCATTTCAGGGTTCGGGACAGCCCAGCGACGCGCGGGGCGGACAGGGCTCCCGGTCTGTCCGGCGGAGGCATCGATAGGTTCTGTGAGGTCCGTGGTCGAGGTACCGTCTGGGCGATGGGTAGACGGGTCAACCATCGAGGATGGATCGTGCTCGAGAGCAGCCCGTTCGATGACGGAACGCTGTGTGTCGATCTCTTCGAGGATCCAGCGGGCGGCTTCGGCTTTGAACACCTGCGCTCCGAACCCGAAGACGGTGGCCGGTGGACCATCGTCGGTGGATTCTCGTCGGCCCGATACGACTCAGCGTTGGACGCAGCGCTCGCTGCCCGAACCGCTGTTCCTTGGTTGAACGACGGCCGAGCGATCCAGGCATGGAACAGGTGGTGCTCTCACTGCAACCGGAGTAGTCATCATCCTGGGGGGGTGGTCACCTTGACCCTGCGGGCCTTCCCAACGCCGTAGGGGTGCGTCGACGAGCTGCTGGGGCGAACACCGGGGAACTCCGGGTCCGCACCGAGCGCGATCGGGTGGGGCTCATCGTCGAGTCACTCGTCCCACCGATACCGGCACGCCAGGCAACGACGCTGGTGCCGTTAGGGATCTGCGATGGGGGGCCTGCTAGTGAGGACAGTCGGGACGCGGCTTGTGTTGGTCACCCAGGTGGAGAGATCAGCAGAGATCCACCCGGTCACATCTAGGCAATGCTGGTGGAGGCCGGCGAGGCTAAGTCCAATGCCGTTAACATACGAGGGTGAGGGTGATTTCGGGTAGGTGGGCTGGTTGTGGCCAGTCGGCGTGGGCTGCCCGTTTGACGTGCCATTTGGTGTACTTGCGTTTGACGACGCGGGGGAACGATCTGGCTCGTCGTTTGGGGTTGAGACGCCGAGCGAGGAGGGTGGTGGCGATGTTCCAGAGCCGGGCGAGTTCCAGCTCAGGGGGAAAAGCCGCCCTGTTGGGCGGTGTCTCGGGCGATTCTGAGTGCGGCAACGAACGAGACCCGGTCTGGGTCTCGGCCGCCGTTGACCTCGACGTCGGCCATCATCAGCCGGATGGCGTAGTGGCAACACAACATGGCCCACAGTTCCTGGTGGACCAGCTCCGGTGACTTCGACCGCAGCACACCCCGGGCTCCACGCTGATGGGTCTTCAACTCATCGAAAACCGTTTCGATCTCCCACCGCTGCCAATACGCCGCGGCGAGGTCGCCGGCATCAATGTCGGCGGGGTCCAAGACGGTGGTGATCAACCGGAACCCGCCGTCGGTGTTGTCGTCACCGTCGGTGTCGAGTGTGCCGTTGTCGACGGTGTAGTCGATCACCCGCACCCTGACCGGATTCGCTTTGCGGCCCGCCCGGCCTCCACGGCGGATCTCGCCGAGCCATGACCCGTCACCAAGGTCCTCCACGAACACAGGTTTCAGGTTCTTCTTGACCCGCCACAACAGATCGGCTCCGGTCGCTTCGGCCCGAACCCACAGGTCGTAGCCATAGAACCCCCGATCGGCGATCACCAGGCTGCCCGGTGTGAACCGGTCGACCAGCCCTTTCGACAGGCCGACCTCCGACGTTGTGTACGGGCCGATCTCCGCGTCCAAGATCGCATGGGTGCCACACTCCGCGACCGCGACCAGGCGGGCCAACGGAAACGCGGAACGTTCACCCTTGGACACACCAGCCCGACCGAAATGCTCATCATTGGCGGTCGTGTCGGGCACATCCATCGTGGTCCCATCGATCGCCAACAAACGCCGGCCACCCAGAAAACAGTCGTCCCAGTCCGGTTTGCCGATCGGCACAGCACCCCGACGGAACAACATCTCCAACGGCTCCGGGCCCAACCGGACACGGGCCTTGAACAACGCCACCTTCGAAGCCATCTGCGGCGGACCGTCACCACCCTGGGCCCACACCAGCCCCGAAGACACCATGCCCAACACGTCCTCATAGGACCCGTCAGACCAAAGCGCCAACCCCAAACAGAAATAGGCCATCACCCGGGCCGGGAGCGCCCTCACCCGCTGCTCCTTCCGGCCACACGCCTCGACCACCTCATCGACAAGCGCTCGTGAGAACGCCTTCTCCAACACTCCCACCGACACCGAATCCGCCAACTGACCACCGGCAACAGCCGTTCTCTGTCCAACACGAGCCATCCGCCGATACTACACCCCTGTAGTTCTAAGTTAACGGCATTGAGGCTAAGTCGGGTGTCCTTGAACGGTTTCTTGAAGATCGGTTCGTGATGTCCGATGCGGTTTCGAAGGGTCTGAACGGTCCGCAGCCCTTGATTGGTTTTCCGTTGGTGGCCGAGCCCTGAAGGGAAGGCATACCGAAGAGCCGGTAGCCACAGGGTGTCGTGGTAACGCAGCCTGCATCCTTCATGGGTCGAGTCCCCACCACGATCGAGCAGGGCTACCCAGTTGCCAAAGCTCATCTCGCCGACGACCTTGCCGGGGGTCGGGGCAGCTCCGGCTGGTAAACCCCGTCGGGCACGGCTCTTTGCGATGCCGACTGCTTCGAGCGAGCGATCGTCAAGGATGGACTGGTTGTCGTACCAACGGTCGTCGTAGGCCTCCGTGAGGCGATCGTGCATCGCGTTACGCATGGTCACCTCAACTAACGCGATGACCTCCCAGAAGGCGGCAGAAATCGCGACGTTCCACTCGTAGAGTTCTAGGGCCAGCTGCGGGTCGTTGTCGCACGCGTCAAGGTACGGCTGGAACCGCGCCGGAGAGAGGTACTCCTGGATCGTTTGGAGGTGTCCTGGCTGCGCTGGTGGCATCACGGTTATGATGGCAGAGAACTCCCCGAGGCCCCTGCCGCAAGGTACGCCTCGGGGTTTGATCGTTTTGGACGCTTACAGCTGATCGGTCGAGATCGTCCAGCGTGCCACCGGATGCCAGGCGCAGCCTTCGTCGTCTCGTGTTTGCCAGATGCTGATCTTGACGTACTCCGCCGACTGGCGGCGTCGAGATCTCATACCTGGTCATGACGACCATCACCCACCGGCGGTAACCCCCGGCGCCCCGGGGCGAGCCATGCGATACTGCACCAATGGCCTCACATGATATCGGTGAGAAACCCGGCAAAGGCAAGTACTGCTGTACCAACTGCGATTGGTCGGTTGTACTAGACAATCAGGACGACACGCTTTCCCTCTGTGGAAGCTGCGGCAAGGGGCAGCGGACCACGTACGTCGACTGCTGAGCGCCGGCGAGGGTCAGTCGCCGACTCAGGCGGTCGCCAGTTCGCTGGCCCCATTAGGCCTTGTCACACTCTGCAGCCCAGCTAACGCTTGGCTAGGGGTGTCTCACAAACGAACGTTTTTGAATCCCGGTAGCGTTCCTTACCGTGACTCAGATCTGATGGATGCGAAGCGTCGGTCACCTCTCCTG